>JBEAVZ010000011.1:0-7816 GCA_041160645.1 Acidobacteriota bacterium | reverse complement strand
GCCCGGTGTCTGGCTGCCCGGTGTCTGGCTGCCCGGTGTCTGGCTGCCTGGTCAAGCTTACGCCGCGCCGCTCGCGCACCAGTTTCACGTCAGCGTGAGCCAGGTCGAATACGACCGGGCGCGGCAGACAGCCCGGATCATGATCAGGGTCTTTGCCGACGATCTGCAGGCGGCGGTTTCGCGCCACGCCGGGCGTGAGCTGAAGATTCAGGGGGCGCCGATCGGCAATGACCGGGAGATGGGCGGTCTCATCCACGCCTATCTGCGTGACCGCCTCGAATTGCGGACCCGGGATGGCCGTGAAGTCAGGTTGAACTGGGCCGGACTCGAGTCGACCCCGGATGTCATCTGGCTCTACGTCGAGGCCCGGACGCCGGGCGGGCTCGCCGGCGCCCAGCTCCGCAACCGGCTCTTTTGTGAGCTCTTTGAGGATCAGGTCAATATCGTCAATACCCTCCACCAGCAGAAGACGATTGGCGTCATGTTCGAGCCGAAGGACGATTTCAAGCCGCTCACGGAGCGGGTGCTTGCCCGTTGACCCACCCTAGCGAACAGCGCTCTCCCGCAGATCGAGAGTCCCCGCCTTTGCATCGAGAGTCGCCCGGATTCCAAGGGGGAGCGTCAGTTGTTCCGCCGTGTGGCCGATCGTCATCCCCGCCAGCACCGGAATCTTGAGCGGCCCGAGAATGGCGTCGACCACCTCGCCCAGTGAGAATCCGGCGGCGACAAAGGGGCGGAAGTCGCTCGGGGTGCAGTCCGAACATTCGCCAAAGATGACCCCCGCCGCCTGATCAAACTTGCCAGCCAGCCGCAACTGGGTCAGCATCCGGTCGATCCGGTAGGGCTCTTCACCGACATCTTCGATAAAAAAGATCGCGCCACGGGTATCGATCTCGTACGGGGTGCCCATCAGCGTCGAGATGAGGGTCAGGTTTCCGCCGACCAGCGGGCCGGTGGCCTTACCCGGAACGATCGTCCGCAGCGGATGCTGGGGGCGCAGCTCATTCGACTCGACGGGATTGGTGACGACCCCGTTGGGAACCGCCTCGGTGATGGCCCGCAGAAAGTGGCGCTGGGTATATTTGGTAAATGGCGAGAGCGGCACTGGTGAATGGAACGTGACCAGCCGTGTCTTCTGATAGATCGCGAGATGCATTGCCGTGATGTCACTGTATCCGACAAAGATCTTTGGGTTCTTCCGGATCAGTTCGTAGTCGATCTGATCGAGAATCTGTGACGACCCATATCCACCGCGGATGGCGAAGACCGCGTCGACGGCGGGATCGGCGAACATCTCGTGCAGATCGGTCACTCGCTCGGCAACCGAACTGCCGAAATAGCCGGACTTCTTGCCAACGCTTCGTCCCCATTTGACCTTCCAGCCAAAGTAGTTGATCGTCCGTTCGGCCTTCTGCAGCAGGTCGGGGTCGGAGACCGGCGTGGCCGGAGAGATCAGGCCAACCGTATCGCCCGGCTTGAGACGCCGACCGCGCAGCAGCGGGGCCGGCGTCGTCTCGGAGCGCGAAACGCCCGCCAGGAGTGGCAGGCTGAGACTGGCCAGGAAATCGCGTCGTTTCAACATAATCTGCTTCTCCACCTGGTCTGTTCAGGAATGGCTACCTGAGGGTGCGCAGAGCATCGAGCTCCGGAACGAGAATGTGCGGGAGTTCAAGCCGCTTTGCCGTGGCATTGAGCGTCGAGAGCTCGGCGAGGAGTGCCCGCAGTCCCGCCTCGTACTTATCGAGTTCACTCTTCTGCTCGGCATAGACGGTCCGCACCCCCTGCGGGGTGGGTCCATCACCCTCTGAGGCGACATCGTGCAGGAAGGCGATGCGCGAGTAGAGCTTCGCGCCCCCCTTGAAGGCCAGAATATCGTAGACCACCTCGGCCTGCGGATTGTGGATCTGCTCCTCGAGTTCATTGAGCTTTTTGATCAGCGCCTCAGACTCCCGCACCAGATCGCTCGCGGACGCCACCGGTCTGACCAGCTGGTTGCGGTTCTGGAGCTGCTGCCGGACCGCCCGCAGCTGGCGCACCAGAAGGGTCAGCCGGCTCACGTCGTCGCGAATCGCGAGGGCGGTCGCCAGTTGCACCTGGTAGTCGGCGGCGCTCAGGGTTACCCGCGGATCGGGATGGAGTCGCAGCGCCGCGGTCTGCTCGCGACCATCGATCTTCAGTTTGACACGGTAGACTCCCGGGATCGCCTGCGGCCCGAAGACCGGCCCGCCAAAGTCGAGTTTGCCATTCTCGATCAGCTCTGCCCCGGTGTAGTTGAGGTTCCACACGACCTGATTGAGACCGGCCTGGCGCGAGAGAAGCCCCGCATTGATGCTGCCGGACTCACCCTGTGGATTGTCGGAGTAGCCGATTGCCGGGCGTCGCTTACTGCTCAGTGTGGTCACGACCCGTCCGGCGTCATCGACGATCTCGATCGAGATGTCGCCTTTGGGGGCCTCCTTGAGCCAGTAATGGATCACGGCTCCGCTCGGGGGATTCTGACCGGCAAACTTATCGCCCGGTCCGCGGTTGGACTGCCAGCGGGTCGCGTCAGCCACCGGGAAGAGATGGACGGCCGAACCCCGAACCTCCGGGGTCAGTTCACGCAGGATATTCAGGTGATCGAAGGCCCAGATTGAGCGCCCGTGGGTTCCGACCACCAGGGTCTCTCCCTTGATGGCCAGATCATGGACGGCCACGGTTGGCAGGTTGAGCTTGAGCGGCTTCCAGCTCTTTCCGCCATCGGTGGTGTAGGAGACGCCGCGTTCTGTTCCGAGGTAGAGGATGTTCCGGTTGACGATATCCTCGCGAATGGCGTGCAGATAGACATCCTGCGGCAGCGACGCGTCGAGTCGCTGCCAGCTCTCACCGAAATCGGTCGTCCGGTAGAGATAGGGCTTCATATCGTCGAGCCGATGGTTGTCGACGACGACGTACGCGGTTCCGGCATCAAAGCGCGAGGGCTCGATCATGCTGATCGTTCCCCACTCGGGGATCCCCTTCAACCCGCTGGTCAGATTCTTCCAGCTCTTGCCGCCATCACGGGTCAGGTGAACCAGTCCATCGTCGCTCCCAACCCAGATCAGGTCCCGCTGGACCGGCGACTCCGCGACGGCGAAGATGGTGCAGTAGAACTCGACTCCGGTGTTGTCGCCCGTAATTGGACCGCCGGCCCACTGCTGCTTGGACTTGTCGTTGCGGGTCAGGTCACCGCTGATCTCCGTCCAGCTCTGTCCTCCGTCACTCGTCCGGAAGAGGATGTTGCCGCCGTGGTAGACAACTTTGGCGTTGTGGGGCGAGATGTGGATTGGAGCCGTCCACTGGAAACGATACCTGAAGTCGGCCGCGCCGTGTCCGGAGGGATCCTCCGGATAGACGCTGACGTTCCGCACCTGGCCGGTGCGGTGGTCGTAACGGGTGAAGATGCCGCCATATTCTCCGGCATAGACGATATTCGGATCGAGCGGATCAGAGACCACCCAGCCGGCCTCGCCACCACCGACACCGTACCAGTCGGTATTCCGAATCCCGCCTCCGCGCAGGCTGTTGCTTGGCCCCTGGGCCGTGCCGATGTCCTGCATCGATCCGGCGATCGAGAAGGGGACGCGGTTGTCGACCGAGATGTGGTAGAACTGGCCGATCGGCAGCGCCGGGGCCGTCCAGGTCCGTCCGCCATCGCTCGAAACGTCGACTCCACCGTCATTGCCGGTGATCATTCGCTGGGGATTGGTCGGATCGAACCAGACATCGTGGTGATCTCCGTGGTGAATTCCGCGCACCGATTCGAGAGACTTCCCGCCGTCGATCGTCTTCAGCATCGGGACGCTCGGGAACCACGCTTCGTTCGGGTTGGTTGGATGGACGGTGATCGTCGTGTAGTACCAGGCGCGCTGCCGCAACGCCCGACTCGGATTGATCAACTGCCAGTTCTCACCCCCATCATCGGAGCGGAAGAGTCCGCCCTTCTCCGCCTCGATCAGCACATAGACCCGCCGGCTCTCGGATGGGGCGACCGCAATCCCCACCTTGCCCCAGATCCCTTCCGGCAGGCCTTTCTCCTTCAACTGCTTCCAGGTGGCGCCGCCGTCGCGACTCGCATAGAGCCCACTGCCCGGTCCGCCGCTCTGCAGATCCCACGGATAACGACGCGCCTGCCAGAGTCCGGCGAAGACGATGTTCGGGTTGGACGGGTCGATCGCCACGTCCGACGCCCCCGTCTGGTCGTCCTTCTTTAACACCTGCTGCCAGGTCTTTCCGCCATCGGTGGTCCGGTAGACCCCGCGCTCCGGGTTTGGCCCAAAGGCATGGCCAAGCACTGCGGCGAAGGCGATCTCCGGATTGGTCGGGTGGACGACCATCGTCCCGATCTGCCCCTCCTGCTTCCAGACGTGCTGCCAGGTCTTGCCGGCATCGACCGACTTATAGATTCCATTGCCCGCCGCGACGTTCCCGCGGATGTTGGCTTCGCCGGAACCAACGTAGATCACGTTCGGATCAGAGGGGGCGACCGCGATCGACCCGATCGACGAGATCCCCTGGTCATCCCAGATCGACTGCCACGTCACCCCGTGATCAGATGACTTCCAGACGCCGCCGCCGGCGGTTGCCGCGTAGAAGATCGGTGTCCCCGCCACGCCGCTGACCCGGGTGATTCGCCCACCCCAGGCCGGTCCGACCAGGCGGTACTTGAGCCCTTTCAGCTCCTCAGCCGGCGCACTCTCCTCGGCCGTCACCCCCAGTCGGCTCCACGCGGCGCCGACGGCAATGAAGGCCACCAGCAGAATCAGGATTGGCTTGATAAGACGTGACTTGATCGACGTGCTCTCGAGATGCATGACGGATGGTCTCTCCCTGGATGAGTCGTTGAAGATGCAGTGAATACGACGAACTCCGGAAAGCATAAGATATCGGAAATCGACGCCATTTCAAAACCGAACTTTGGCTGGGGTGACCAGATCCGGGACAGAAAAAGGGCCCGATCCGCCGCTGGGCGATCCGTTCTTATAAAAACAAGCTCCCCACGCTCACCAATTGTCAAAACAGGCAAGATTGTTTACTGTTCCGTCTTGCTCGCATAAACTTTTTTGAGGATGTTCAGTGTTGATCAACAAAGCAAGGCGGGATGGGTGGCGGGAGGCATTTCGTGATGCCAAACGACTCTTTTTTCTGAGCATTGGCATCAGTAATTCGGGGGGCCGGAGAAGTCGGCCCGATCTGCGACGTGTCGTCGCTGGTCAGGGCTGGCAGATCGAGAACTGTGCCGCATCGATCGTCGATCACGAAGGCAGGTATGCGCTCCAACTGGCCGCCGGGCGGGGGGAAGGGATCGTCTGGTTGCTTCAGCACCAGTTTACGACCGGGAAGATCGACTTGCGGATCGCGGCGATCGAGCAGCAGGTCGGGCTGATCCTTCGGCCCGCCTCCGGGGACCCGTCCGACCGCTTTGGCTTTACCTTCTCCTTCGCGGCGACGACCGGCATCGACCTGCTCGTCTGGATGGAGGCGGGTGGCCAGCGGCAGGAGGCCCACCACCAATTTCCACTCAAGATGAAGGGGGAATGGATTCCGCTGCGGATCATGGTCTCCCGCGAACTGCTCGCCATCTTTGTCGATGGTGATCACGTTCCGAGCCTCAAGGCTGCTCACGGCCACTCGACCGAGCGGCCCGCGCAGCTTGGTATCTGGCGCGGCCCCGACGCCGCGGCGCTCATCGCTGATCTCAAGCTGATCGAGACCGACGAGTGGAATCTCAAATAACTGACCTTAAAACTGCCGGAAAAGGAGAGTCACTTATGTCGATTCGGAAGGCTTTTCTGATGAGGCTCAAGCCGGGCCACCAGGCCGAGTATGAACGGCGTCACAATCCGGTCTGGCCGGAGATGGAGGTGACTCTCCGGGCCCACGGCGCCCGGAACTACTCGATCTATCTCGATCCGCGGACCGACCATCTCTTTGGCTATGTCGAGATCGAATCCGAGTTGCGGTGGGAAGAGATTGCCGCCGATCCGGTCTGCCGGCGCTGGTGGCAGCACATGCAGGGATTGATGGAGACCGACGCGGACGCCCGACCGGTCGCTATCCCGCTCGTCGAGGTCTTTCATCTCGATTAATCTGACGCGGTTGTCGTTCCGGGAGACCGCCTTCTCATCCTCAAGAGACTCAAAATCCATCAAGACGCGTAAGGAGAGACCCTGTGAAGCGAGACTGGTCGTTACTCTTGGCCGTACTGTTGCTGTGGCCTTCCGTCCTGCCACTACCTGTCGCCACGTCTGCCCCGGCGGGGCGCCGCCCGAATATCATCTTTATCCAGGCCGATGATCTCGGCTATGGCGATCTGAGTGTCTACGGTCAACGCCATTTTCGGACCCCCAACCTTGACCGCATGGCCGCCGAGGGGATGCGGTTCACCAGCTACTACTCCGGGAGCACTGTCTGCGCCCCCTCGCGGGCGTCCCTCATGACCGGACTCCACACCGGACACGGGCGGATTCGCGGGAATGGTGACTATGCGCTGCTTCCGGCGGAGGTGACCGTCGGGGAGGTTCTCAAGTCGGCCGGATACCGGACGGCAGTCTTTGGCAAGTGGGGACTGGGGACCTCCGCCACGACCGGACGCCCGGATCTGCAGGGGTTTGATGAATCGTTTGGCATCCTCGACCATACCCACGCCCATCGTCAGTATACGAGCCATCTCTGGAAGAATGGCGAGGTCTTTCCGGTCGATCTGGAGAAGGATTACGTCAACGACCTCTTCACCAACGCGACGGTCGACTTTATTGAACGGCAGAAGGCGGCGCCGTTCTTCATCTACCTCGCCTTCACCTCGCCCCACGCCGAGTTGCGGGTCCCCGCCGACTCCCTCGCCGAGTTTCACGGGCGTTTCGAGGAGAAGCCCTTCCGCAACGAGAAGGCCGATGCCGTCGCCACGGCTGAGCCGTCACCTGAGCGGCGCCCCTCGATCGGCTACCGATCGCAGGAGACCCCCCGCGCCGCCTTTGCCGCCATGGTCAGCCGTCTCGATCGCCACGTCGGGCAGGTGCTCGAGAGTCTGAAGCGTGCGGGCGTCGATCGGGAGACGATCGTCTTCTTCACCAGCGACAATGGACCCCATCGCGAGGGGGGCGCGGATCCTGAATTTTTCGACAGCAATGGGCCGTTCAAGGGCCTCAAGCGCGATCTCTACGAAGGAGGCATCCGGGTCCCCATGATCGTTCGCTGGCCAGGGGGCATCAAGGCGGGTCAGGTCAGTGACCATCCCTGGGCCCACTGGGATTTTCTGCCCACGGCGGCGGCCCTCGCCGGAGCGAAGCCACCGGCGGCGCTCGATGGTCGCTCACGGATGCCGCTCCTCACCGGGCGCCGTCAGCCGGCGGCCCCGCCACTCTACTGGGAGTTCTTCGAGCGGGGCTTCGATCAGGCCGTCCGGATGGGAGACTGGAAGGCGGTGCGGAGGGGCGTCGATGGGCCGGTTGAACTCTACAATCTGCGGAACGATCCGGGGGAGGCGACTGATCTGGCCGCGCAGCGCCCGGAGATTCTTCGCCAGGTCACCGATCTGCTCGCGCGGTCACGGACCGAATCGGAGATCTGGAGCCGAAAAAAGAGTCGTTGAGGGCCGTTCGATGGCCGGTGACGCTTGACTTTTTATATTAAATGTCGCCACGCCGACATTTAAGGCACAATCGCAGATAGTTGACTGGAAATGGCTGAAATTTCATTGGATAGCGGGCAAGATCTGCTGCGGGCGAATGGTTTGACCAAGTCCTTTGCCGGGGTCGAAGCGCTCCGCAGGGCGACCCTGAGTCTCCGCGCCGGAGAG
>JBEAVZ010000542.1:0-12921 GCA_041160645.1 Acidobacteriota bacterium | reverse complement strand
CCTTATGGCACCAACTTTACCGTATCGGTCGAGGCGGCCCGGGGCGTGACGACCGGGATTTCGGCGGCCGATCGTGCGCGAACGATCCAGGTCGCCGCCGATCCGGCCAGCACTCCGGCAGACCTGGTGCGCCCCGGACACATCTTCCCGCTGCGGGCGCGGCCGGGCGGAGTGCTCGAACGGGCGGGCCAGACTGAGGCCGCGGTCGACATGGCGCGGCTGTGCGGACTAACGCCGGCCGGCGTAATCTGTGAGATCCTCAATGATGATGGAACCATGGCCCGGCGGCCCGATCTCGAGATCTTCGCGGTGCGCCACGGCCTGCGGGTGGTCAGCGTTCGTCAGCTGATCGAATATCGACAGCAGCAGCAGGAATCCGCGGCGCGGTGCGCCGCCAGGTGAGCCAAGATCTTTCGAGCGCAGGAGAAGAGTATGTCAGTATTTGAAGGTGATCTGGTCGGGACCGGCCTTAAGTTTGCGATCGTTGTCAGCCGCTGGAATGACTTGATTACGCGGCGTCTGCTTGAGGGGGCCGAGGACGGTTTGCGCCGTCACGGGGTCGATTCGACCGCCATCGACGTCGCGTGGGTGCCCGGCTCGTTTGAGCTTCCGATAGCCTGCAAAAGGTTGGCTGAGACGGGGCGTTATGATGGAATTATTGCGCTCGGAGCCGTCATTCGCGGCGCGACGAGCCATTATGATCACGTTGCCGGGGCCGCCACGAGCGGGGTCGCCCAGGTGGGGCTCCAGACCGGTGTGCCGTGCATCTTTGGCGTCGTGACCACCGAGAATATCGAACAGGCGATCGAGCGCGCCGGGACGAAAGCTGGCAACAAGGGCTTCGATGCCGCCGTCGCCGCTATCGAGATGGCGCGGCTTCTGCGTCAGATCGATCCGCAGACTGGTCGATGAACCAACCCGATCTGCTGATGATCACGATTTATACCCACGTTCTGAATCGGGGAACGATTGGCCATAATTGATCCATCGACCAGCCTTGACCATTTCCACGGCGGAACTTATCCGGATCCGGATAAGTTCCCTGCATAAAAACAACAGATTCCGGTACACGATCGTGCAGATGAGACTTGACTGGTCTCATCTGCGATTGTTGAATGGGTAATTATCCAATTATTTGGGCTTTAAAATCAGAACTACGCGATTTTATCCGGCCTGGCGTCAGGCTTCGCAGTACACATCTGTCTTTAAGGGAGAGCATTATGCCCACAACTCCAGGCGAAAGACCTCGCCTTAGTTCGGCTGAACTTCGCAATCGGATCGCACCGTTCGGTATAGATCGGTCCAGGTATCCAGTTGTGGTCGTCGGAATCCGGGGCTATTACAAGAACAGCATGGGTGCGCCGGGAGTGAATGACCGTGGAATTTACGACGATGCCCTATTCATCGAAAGCCCCCAGATTATGGTCGCCTACAACGGGAACACTGATCCTGCCAGTTATCGCGCTGGCTCGGGAACCGGATCGACGAAGGGGATGGCGACTTTGAATCCCGGAGCCTGGTTCGTTCACCGCTTTGACAAGCACAAGGGTCAGTATCTCGCGTTGTGTCAAAGGGTGGGTCCGGTGAACGTGACAAGAGATGGGAACCCGCCTTACCTGGACACCGGTATGTTTGGGATAAATATACATCGCGGAGGCTATAACTCGACATCGAGCGAAGGCTGCCAAACAGTCCACCCGACACAGTGGGATAGCTTCATTGCCACCATTCAAGATCAAGTGCGCAGGTACTTTCCCGCTAACTGGCGAACGGTGACGGTTCCGTACATTCTGCTCGTCGAGTAAGGCTTCACCCCTGCCTGACTGCCTCAATGGCAGATTTTGTTCAGGGCTGGAAAACTGGCAAATGGCTGCGGCTACTTGTCGTGTCGACCATAAAGTAAAACCTGTTCAAGCTGATATCACCGCGAAGGTCGCCATCGGGTGGACGCGCGATAAACTCGGGTGGTAAGGTTCGCGCAAGGTCGCCCGCGGGTGGCGCCAATCGTTGGCAGAAATGAGAGGTGTCGTAATGGCGATGAGATCACATGTCGGGTTCAGCGTCGAAAAGAGCGCCGACTTCGAGGCAGAGGTGCTTTCCCACTTCTCAGGTCTTGGCTATCGGGTGGTCAGCCCTCGACCGAATCAATGGGTCTTCCACCGGGGCAGCAAGCTCGCCACACTCTGGCGTTTCGACATCCGCGCCTACGATACGACACTCACGGTTCGATCCTCTCCGCCGCAAGATGGAAAGCAGTGGATCAGTTGTGATTGGGAAGTCTACACTTTCATGAATGTCATCACGGGCGGCGATGTGGTGACTCTCGAAGCGGAGGGGCGTGCGCTTGAATCCGTATTGAAGCTGAAAGCTCAACTAAGCGCGGTAAGCTTCACCCAAAGTGTCTCAATGGATATTGGCACATAGGGTCCCCCAAAAGCGGGAGGATTGCCTTGCGCACGAGGCGCCATCCGAATTTGTAATACTTTAGGCCGCTTAGTCTTAGTCACTTGCAAGCGAGTTACAATGAGATTGGCATGATCAATCAAATCTTCCTTACGCTTCCTGTCGCGGACCTGCCAAAGTCCGTCGCCTTCTTCAAGGCGCTAGGCTTTCAGCAAAACCAGCAGTTCAGTGACGATACAGCCGCGTGCATCGTTATCAACGACTCGACCTCGGTCATGCTGGGTACGCACGAAAAATTCCGCTCATTCACACCGAAGGCGGTGTGTGATACCAATCAGGCTGTTGAAGTGCTGATTTCACTCAGTTGTGACACTCGGGAGCGGGTCGATGAGTTGGTCGCCAAAGCATTGGCCGCTGGGGGAAGCACCTACGATCAGCCAGAAGATATAGGCTTCATGTATTCGCACAGTTTCGTTGACTTGGATGGCCATGGTTGGGGCGTACTCCACTTGAGTACGCCCCCTTCGGCGCGGTGAGTTTGGTCAGCCAAACATCGGCAGGAGGTTCAGGGGGGGGCATCTCTCTCGACATAACCTCCCGCGTTTCGACTAATCGTTAACAACGAGTGAACCGAGTTGTGTGGTGATCCTCCGGCTCTGGATGGGATTCGCCACGCCAGTTCGGAGATCCGTTGAGTTATTTTTCCCCGCTCCGTGACATCAGGTAGATCAGCCGGTCGTTGAAGTGGAGGTGTTTGAGCTTCGCGGGGGGCGTGACGAGCGGCGGCCCCTCGATGATCACCGGGCGGATCTCCGGCGGTGAGTCGTCTTGACCACCCTTGCGATCGATTGCGTAGTCGACCTCCCGCATGACCCACTCCGATCGTTTGGCGGCATTCGACCAGAAGAGCAGAAAGAGATCGCACTGGTCGATGTTTCGGTAGAGTTCCTTCTCCCAGCGCTGGCCCGGATCGAGGCTCAGCAGATCCTGAAAATACCTGATCCCCATCTGATCGAGCATCTGGACTCGCGCGAGCACCTTGTCACGATCCTCTGATGCGTAGGAGATGAACGTGTAGCGGAAGGCGTGGGCGGCGGCTTCGACCGCTTCCGTCGCGTCCGGGACCGCCGTTCCGGCGGGGACGACCCGGAGGAGGAAAGAGATGCGCCCGATCGGTACGGTCTGCTGGCTGATCGTCACGCTCCCGGCGAGGTTGCCGAGCCGCCAGTCGGCGGGAAGATCGACGATGAACTGCACCGATTCGGTGTCGCCCATCCAGACCAGGTTCTGAATTGGCTCGGCGATCTCAAGTCGTGAAAGGGTGAGGTGGAAGGTCAGCTCTGTGCCCCGGGCGATTCGCGATGAGAGGGTCTTCACCCCCCGCGGGGTGGCTGCTGGATCGAAACCGACCGCCAGTCGCGCTGCTTCGTCGTCCCGCCCCTCGAGATGGGCAAAGACCTGGATCATGATCGTCTCGCCCTGCGGAGCGAGCGGAGGCGCAAAGACAGAACATTCGACAACATCTTGTTGCTGATCGGTCGGCAGGTCGAGATTGGCGGCCGGTGCGGTGCGCGCCAAGCCGGCTGGCACGGCTGGTGCGACCGGCGTAGTCGGTCGCTTGGCGCTCTTGAAGTCGAAGCGTGGGGAAGCGCCAGACTCCGGCGCGGCGCCCCTGCCATCCTCACGGCGGCGCCGGCCGATCGGCAGGACCGCAATCAGCATGAGCAGGGCTCCTGAGCCGCCGACGATCGGGCTGACCACCTCAACCTGCCCGGATTTGAAGAGTGGATCGGCGACCGTCACGGCCAGGTTTGCCTCCCAGAGCCGATGGCCGACCGTCCGCAATCCATTCAGCCCGGGGCTCTTTGGTCGCCACTCGATCTCCATCACCGCGGCGATCTGCTGCTGCACAACCGCAGAATTGGTGCGCACCAACCACTCCCAGTCGAGTCGCAGCTCACTGCCAAGTCGCCGCCAGTCGGCGCTCGATGCATCGACCGGCGTCAGCGCGAGCTGGGGCGACTCGAGGCGGCAGCGGATCCAGGCCTCATAATCCGCTCCAAAGCTCTCCTCGAGGGGGACGTCGAGTGGGCGGCCCGGCACCGGTTCGATCGACTCGGTTAGCTGGGTCCGCTCACCCTCCCCCTTCGTCTCATCGACCTGGCGGGGTGACTCGACCAGCTTGCGGATGAGTCTGATCCGGATCCGCTCGGTCACGCCCTTTTCGAGGAGACCCGGGTAGTCGCCTTCGACCTCCTCTTGGTGGAAGAGTTGTGGCGTTGGCCGCGGGACGACAATGCGGTAGAGGACCTCATCCGGCGGGGTTGGTCCAGGCCGCACCACCTTTTGCGGATCGATGACCGGCTTGGGAATGATGACAGGTTCGGGCGTGCGCTGGTCGTCCGGTCCGGTTGATTCGGCTGGTGCCGGAGCTGGTGCCGGAGCTGGTGCCGGAGCTGGTGGAGGTTGTGGGGCGGGAGCGGGGTTGATCGGCCGCGTAGGGCGAATCGGTCGCCCGGGATTGATTGGACGAGCAGGTCCGCCCGGCCTGATTGGTCTCGTTGGCTCCACTGTGGGTGGCGGTGGGGCCACCAGGGCCGCACGGTTGAGACTCTGACCGGAGATCGCGACCTGACTCGCAGCTCGCGTGCTTCTCGTCAGGTAGAGGCCCGCCCCGAGCAGCATCAGAAACGCTCCGCCGATCAGCAATGATACCCGCCAGTTAACTCTCCAGCTCATCGTCTCAGATTCCATCCTTCCAATCGTGACCCAATCGCCGTACGGCTTCTGGTCTGCATCTGCTGCGTTTTCATTATCTTCATTGTTCGGGCAATTTGGGTCTTGTTTCCTGCCCAAACATGGAGAATTGAATCGCCGCGTCGCCAATCGACCGACTCGGCTGGGGCAAATATCCCGATCCGTGGCCCTTCGGCGGCCCAAACTCTGCTCAATTACCGAACTTGTCGATGCGACTCTTTGGACTCTTCGATCACTTAAGATACAATGAATTTTTTGAATGCGGGAAAAGAAAAACGGCAGGATGAGCCTGCCGTGGTAAGTCTGACTTGATAGCGCGTACGGGACTCGAACCCGTGCTCCCCGCCTTGAGAGGGCGGCGTGTTAACCAGTTACACCAACGCGCCAGACGATTGTTAAGGTAGCACGGTCGGTGTCACATTTCAAGCACCCTTGTTGGCTGAAATTATTCTTTCGATTTTCGACCATTCGATCCACCCGAAGAGAGGAGATCACGTTCGATGGCCACATCGCTGGCAAACGAGATAAAGCACCATTTGATCAGACTGGTGCGTGAGCAGTTGAATTTGGAACTCGAGGAGATCGCGGTAGAGATCCCGCCACAGCGGGAGATGGGCGATCTGGCCTTTCCCCTCGCCTTCGATCTGGCGAAGCGGATCAAGGCCGCGACGGGTGAGAAGCGGAATCCGCGCGAACTGGCCGGGCGTCTGGCGGCAGGGCTGGAGGGCATTGCCGGCATCGCGCGGGTTGAGATTGCCGGCCCGGGGTATCTGAACATCTTCTATGATCGCCCGGACTTCTTCCGTCGCCAGCTGGACGGGACCGGGCAGGCCGGCGCGGCTTCGAGTGGCGGCAAACTGATCGTTGAGCATACCTCGATCAATCCAAACAAAGCGGCGCACATTGGCCATGTTCGCAACGCGGTGCTCGGAGACACGACGAGCCGGATTCTCAAAGCGATTGGCGAGTCGGTTGAAATCCACAACTACATCGACAATACCGGAGTCCAGGTGGCCGACGTCGTAGTCGGGTTTCTCCAGCTCGAGAAGCTGACCCTCGCGGAGATCCGCCGACTGGCCGAACGACCGGTCAATCAGCGCAGTGACAGTTTCGACTACTACTGCTGGGATCTCTATGCCCGGGTGGGCGCCTGGTATGAAGAGGATCGTTCGCGGCTCGAGATCCGCGCCCGGACGCTCCACGAGATCGAGGAGGGCGGCAACCTGACGGCCGAGGTCGCGGAGTTCGTCTCGACGCGGATCGTCGACTGCCACCTCGAGACCATGGCCCGCCTCGATATAAGCTACGACCTGCTTGCCCGGGAGAGTGAGATCCTTCACCTCCATTTCTGGGCCCACGCCTTCGAAAAGCTGAAGGCGAGCGGCGCGATCGTCTTCGAGACGGAGGGGCGCAACAAGGGCTGCTGGGTGATGAAGGCTGACGAGGGGCGGGAAGAGCCGGCGACCGGCGAAGAGACCGAATTCGATGCCGACAAGATCATCGTTCGCTCGAACGGCACCGTTACCTACACCGGTAAGGATATCGCCTACCACCTCTGGAAACTCGGCAAGCTCGGCCTCGATTTCCACTACCGTTTTCTGCGCCACGATCACCGGGGACGGGAGGTCTGGGTCTCGACGGGCGATGCGCGTGCGGCTTCGGCCAGCCATCCTCAGTTCGGAAACGGGACGGCCTTTCTGAACGTGATCGATGTCGGCCAGTCGTATCCGCAGGCCAACGTGAAGAAGGGCGTCATGATGATCGACCACGATGAGCGGGTCGCCCGGAGCGCACACCTGGCCTACGAGAAGGTCACCCTCACCCCGGCGGCGGCGGCGGAACTGGGGACGGAGCTGACCGAGGCCGATGCCCAGCGGCAGCAGATTGGGATGTCGGGCCGCAAGGGCCTGGGCGTCAAGGCGGACGATCTGATCGACCGGCTCGAGCAGGACGCCGGGCGCGAGGTGCAGGCCCGCCATCCGGAGATCAGCGCCGCCGCCCAGCAGCAGATTGCCAATCAGATCGCGGTCGCCGCGCTTCGTTACTTCCTGCTCAAATATACCCGAACCTCGATCATTGCCTTCGACTTCAAGGAGGCGCTGAGCTTCGATGGCGAAACGGGTCCGTATCTGCAGTATTCGACCGTCCGCGCCCGGAACATCTTTCGCAAGTTCGGGCGGACGGCGGAAGAGTTGCGTCCCGAATTTGCCCGGCTCTCTGATCAGCAGATCGATACCGTGCTGGCAGGGGAGCAGGGGCTCGAGCTCTGGTCACTGGTCTACTTTGCCGGACGGCTAACCGATGTTCTCCAGGTTGCCGCCGCCGGTTTCGAGCCGACCCATCTGGCCAAGTATGCATTTCAACTCGCCAAGCAGTTCAATCTCTTTTACCATCATCATCATATCCTGAGTGAATCCGATCCGCATCGGCAGCTCATTCTCTTGATGGTGGCCGATGTGGCGCGACAAAGACTGGAAGAGGCTCTGGCCATCCTGGGAATTGAAGCGCCGGAAATGATGTAGAACCCAACCACTACGAAACACGGAAGACTATGTTTATTGTTATGACACCTGAGGCGACGGATGATGATATCCGTCGTGTAATCGAAGTTGTGGAATCCTTTGGTTTTCGCGGCCATGCCGTGCCTGGCGCAAGCCGCACTGGTGTGGTGATCACGGGCAATCAGGGCGTGATCGACCAGGCGCCCTTTGCCAATCTGACGGGAGTCGCCGAGTGTATCCGGATCACCCGCCCCTACAAGCTGGTCGGCAGTGATCTTAAAAATGAGCGGAGTGTGATCAGGATCGGCGAGGCGGAGATTGGCGGCGATGAACTGGCGCTGATCGCCGGGGTCTGTGCGGTCGAGTCGCGTGAACAGACGATGCTGACGGCCGAGCTGGTTGCCGAACTGGGAGGCAAGTGGTTTCGCGGGGGCGCCTTCAAGCCGCGGACATCGCCCTATGCCTTCCAGGGATTGGCGGAGGAGGGCTTGAAGATCCTCGCCGAGGTCCGTGACCGGTTTGGGCTGCGGATCGTTACCGAGGCGGTGGATGAGCCGGCTCTCGATCTGACGGAGAAGTATGCCGATGTGATCCAGATCGGCACGCGCAACAGCCAGAATTTCAGTCTGCTCAAGCGGGCAGGGCAGGCCCGCAAACCGATTCTGCTCAAGCGCGGGATGTCCTCGACGCTCGAGGAGTTTCTGTTGGCGGCCGAGTACATCATGGCCGAAGGGAACTACCAGGTCATTCTGTGCGAGCGTGGCATTCGCACCTTTGCGACCCACTCCCGCTTCACCCCCGATCTGACGATCGTTCCGGAAGTCCACCGGTTGACCCATCTGCCGATCATCTTCGATCCCAGCCACAGCACCGGCAAGCGGGAGACGGTCATTCCGCTCGCCCGGGCCGCGGTCGCCGTGGGCGCCGACGGGTTGCTGGTCGATGTCCATCCATATCCGGAACGGGCGCTCTGTGACGGTCCGCAGGCGCTGCTCTTTGATCAGTATCGCCAGCTGGTCAAGGAGGTCCGCGCCATTGCCGAGATCGTCAAGCGTAGTCCGCTCGTGCACGGCTAGCTCTGTCATTACGCCTCATGTAGAAGATGGAAGCCCGGAAGGCTGGGGGAGACCCCCGGTTCTTCCGGGCTCTTTCATTTCTTCAACTCATGAGGCCATTAGGTCTTCAACTCTTCAGTTTTTCAATTGGGGATTCAGGACGGGGCTCGGCGGACTGGTAGAGATCGCGATAATAGCCACCACGTTCGACCAGTTGACGATGGGTTCCAGCTTCGACGATCCGCCCGGCGCGGAGAACCAGAATGCGATCAAATTTTTCGATCCCCGCGAATTGATGGGAGATGACGATCATCGTCTTGCCCGCCTGGAGACGGTCAAGAGCATTCTGAATGAGGCGGGTCGATTCGGCATCGATCGCCGATGTTGGTTCATCGAGGATGAGCAGGGAAGGGCGTTTGATGATTGCCCGGGCGAGGCAGATGCGTTGGCGCTGTCCGCCGGAGAGGGTGTTGCCTCGTTCGCCAACGATCGTCTCGTATCCATCCGGTGTCTGGATGATGAACTCGTGCGCGGCGGCCTCGCGCGCGGCCTGCTCGATCTCTTGATTGGTCGCGTCGATCCTGCCATACGCGATATTTTCGCGGATCGAGGCGCCGACGAGGAGCGACTCCTGGAGAACGACCCCGATCTGGCGACGGAGTGACTCGCGCTGGTATTCACGGATATCCCGGCCATCGATGAGGATGCGACCGGACTGGGGTTTATAGAAGGCGAGCAGAAGGTTGGCAATGGTCGATTTGCCCGCTCCGGAAGCTCCGACGAGGGCAATCCGCTCTCCCGGACGAACGTGGAATGAGATATCCCGCAGGGCGAGTGGGGAGCCGGCCGTCGAGTCGTAGCTGAAAGAGACATTCTCGAAGATGATCTCGCCGGCAAGGTTGGTCACCTCGAGGCCCTGCTGATCATCGGGATATTCTGGTTCGAGGCGCAGAATGGCGGCGATCCGTTCGGCGCTCGCCAGCGCCTTGGTGTACTGGCTCGAGATCCGCGCCAGAGTGCGCAGCGGCTTGTAGAGGCTGGTCAGGTAGGCGGTAAAGATGAGGACCTCACCTGGAAGGAGCTGGCCGCGGACGACCCGGAGCGAGCCAAAGAGGACGACGGCACAGAGCCCACCGGCGCTGATCAGCTCGACGGAGCGGGTGGCAGCAGCCTCCATGCGGGCGGTGCGGACTCCCTCGGCGAGGGTCGATGCCCCCTCGCGCTGAAATCGCTCCTGCTCGATCCGTTCACGGGCGAAGGCGCGGACAATCTGCAGGGAAGTCAGTACGTCATAGATGCGGGCGGCGACCGCGCCTTCCCGCTCCCGCTGCTGGCGGGCGGAGGCCTTGATGCGCCGGTAGACGCCGAAGAGGGCCCAGCAGAGGACTGGCAGCGTCGCCAAGACGATCAGGGCCATCTGCCAGTCAAGAGTCAGCATGACGATCATCATGCCGATGACGGTCAGCGAGTGGGCCGTGAAGTTGAGCGCCGACTCGGCGAAGATATCCTTGAGCGCGGCCGTGTCACTGACCACCCGGGTCAGCAGTTCTCCGGTCCGCGCCCGGGCGTGAAAGGAGAGGGAGAGCTGCTGGAGGTGGGCGAAGAGGTCGAGCCGGAGACGATAGACCATCTCGTGGCCGATCCGCGCCGTGATGAAGGATTGGAAGTAGGCGAAGATTCCGCGAAAGAACGCGATCAGGATGATCGAGGCAGAGATGGCCACGATTGCCGTGGTGCGGCCCTGCGCGAAGAGTGGCGTCAGCCAGCGGAGCCACGCGGGCAGGCTCCGGTCGAGCAGGAGGTGATCGAAGATGATCTTCAGTGGCCACGGGGCGATCAGCTCGGTCATGGTAAAGCCGGCCATGCAGAGTCCGGCCAGCGCCAGACGGCCGCGGACTTCGCCGAGATGGGCCCCGATGATCTTTCGTAATGAACGGTGCGGTGCCGGTGTCGCTTTACTCATGGTCCCTCATTAGCAGGGTCTGGAAGAGGTGGAGGTCGATCGCTCCCGACTCGACCATCACGTCGACCAGTTGGGCGACGAAGTCGAAGGCGGTCGGACTCATGACCTGATGGTGAAGCATTATTCCGATCTGTTTACCCGCCTCGATCTGTTGCTGCAGCTGGTCGAGGAGCCATTCAACCGGACGCAGATCGCGCGAACTCTTCCAGTCGATGATGTCGAGGGTGGCTGGAAGACGAACGAGACCGTTGACCAGCCCATTCTTTTTATGGCCAATATTTGGGCCCAGATCTGATATAGCCGCAAACCCGAGGCTGGTCAGCACGTCGTGCGTCACCGCGGTGCAACGGTTCCAGGGTGGGGTGAAGACCGGAAAGAAGTGGTCTCCGAAAGCCTCCGCCATCGCTTGCCGCCCGGCGCTGATATCGCGGTGTTGCTGGTCAAAGTTCCGTGACTGGCCAAACTCGGATTTTCGTCCGGTCGCCTCGTGGTTCTCGTGGCGCCAACCGTGCTGATTCAATCCGATCAGCTCGGGATGGGCGGCGGCTGTTTCGCCGAGCAGCTTCGCTCCCGCCGAGGTCAGCAATCCCGGAATCACTTCGAGATTGATCGCTACCCGCCGGGAGCAGAAGAGCCCCAGCAAGCCCCGCAGCGCCGGTCGATCGTCGATGGCATCATCATCGCGGAAGAAGACAGGAATCCGCCGCCCGGCGCCCCTGGCCCCGCGCAGCGTCTCCCTCAGCTCGCTCCAGTTACCTTTCATGGGTTCAGTATAACCTCAGTCCAATCTCTCATCGCAGATCTCGGGCCGCCGCACGTCCCGAAAGATGGGGCCGACAAGAGAAAAACTACCACTCTCCAGAGGCCAAGGCTCCGAGGATCCGGGCCGTCTTCTCCACGCCGCCCAGATCGAGTCCCGGGGATGATCGAGTTTGCGGGCGACTCAGGGCGCGTTCCATCAACTCCGCCAGCCGCACGGCATTCAGTTCGTCCGGGGAGATGATCCGGACGAGGCCCAGCGCGGCAAGTTTCCGCGCCCGCTGCGTCTGTTCGAGATTGTTGTTGCCCGTAAAGGGGAGGACGATCGCCGGGACACCGGCGATGATGATGTCCATGCAGGTGTTGTATCCGGCGAGGCTGATCGAGAGGCTGGCGCGACTCATCTCGAGCGCCAGATCGGGCGTGAATCGCTGCACCTCGATCTGGCGGTCACGACCGCATTCCGTGCTCAGTTCCCGGAGATCGGTCTCCGGCAGGTACGGACCAGTGAAGATCTTCAGGTGGTGGGGGAGCGTCGGCTGCAGCAGACGGCTCGCCCTGATCGTCGACCATAACAGTTCGACGCCGACCCTCCCGCCGCCAATGCTGGCGATGATCCCTGGCTCACCCCCCGGCCGCGCCTGCTCGCCCGGCCCAAGTGGACGGGTGACATACCCAGTGTATTCAACCCGGCAGGTCAACTGGCCGAGTGGTTGAAAGGTCTCGTCGAGACGCTGAAATCGCGGATCGGAGTGGATCAGGATCAAGTCGAAGAATCGATTGGCAGTGGCGATGGCAAACTGTTCGAAACCGGGCTGATCCCGTTTGGCGACAAGGATGTCACGCAGACTGCAGACGATGCGTGGCGCCGGCGATCGCGTCTGGGCTGCTTCGAGCAAAGGTCGCAGCTCAGCATCGAATTTGAGTCGACCAAACGGGTAGAGTTCGATCAGCAGAATCTCGGGCGCGACTCGCTCCAGCAGTTCGAGCAGGATCTCGCGTCGCCGCTCCCAAACCATCTCGATCGACGGCTGTTCAGGCCCCGCCGGAGCCGCCACTGGCGGCCCCGCAGCAGGGGCGACCAGGAGCTCGTGAAAGTTCGGATCGGCCTCGAGGGCTGGCAGGTCGACCACCCGGACGTTCGCCGGCGCCATTTGCCGCAGCTCATCGGTGAGTGGTCGCCCTCCATTGACGAACCAGATCTCAAACTCGGGCAGCCCATGCAGAAGCGCCAGGCTGCGCACGAGGTGGCCGAGGCCCAGAACCGGCTGGCAGTAGAAGATCAGGCGTGGCCTCATGACTGAACCATCCTTTCGGCCATGACCAGCAGCCGTTCCAGGTTGGCAAACAGGTTTGGCTTGAGGCGGGTCACGCTCCGATAGCCCCTTTCGGCAAGGAGCGCGTGCGCCACCAGCTCTCTCCAGTGGCGGTCTTCGATCACCAGACCGGTTGCTGATTCATAGCCGCGGCGTACCTGCCCCAT
>JBEAVZ010000216.1:0-3065 GCA_041160645.1 Acidobacteriota bacterium | reverse complement strand
GACGAGGCTGGCAATTCGCGGAAATACCTCGTCGATGAGGCGGGCACCCCGGTCTATGAGGTCGATCCAGGGATCAACGGCGCGGTCGACCAGTTGCCGGATGGGACGCGGGTACCCAAGTTCGACGCGCCGAAGGCGACGCTCATGTCCTACATCATCAAGGGAATTCTCGACCGGCGGCTGCCGTGGGGACTGGTCCTGATCGGGGTGATGATCACGCTCATGCTCGAGGCTTCCGGAGTGCCGTCTCTGGCCTTTGCCGTTGGCGTCTATCTGCCGCTCTCAACCTCGACGCCGATCTTCGTCGGCGGCCTGATCCGCTGGGCAGTCGATCGCTGGCTGAAACGGCGTCTGGCCGACCGGCAACTGACCGAAGAGGAGTTTACTGCCGAGACCGACAAGAGCCCAGGCGTGCTGCTCGCCTCAGGGTACATCGCCGGTGGAGCGATTGCCGGGATCGTCATCGCCTTCCTCGCCGGAGTGACGGTCGAGACCAACCGGCGCATTGAAGAGTGGGCCGTCTCGAGCAACCCTTTCTACTCCGGATCACAGGCCGATCTGCTCTCGTTGCTCCCCTTTGCGCTGATCGCGATCATCCTCTGGCTGGCCGGGCGGGAGAAGATCTTCCGCTCCGCGCCCGGCGCGTGATTACTCAGCGGATCGTCGTCGTGTTGAGCCGCGGGCTCCGGCCGGCCCGGAGCCGCTCGATCGCCGCGGCCGCCGTCTGCACCTCGGCGGCGCCGGACTGGATAGCGACCTCGATCCCAAAGCGGCGCGTCTCGCCGGGCGCAAGCTTCGGCAACCGACCGGCGGCCCGCTCGATGCTCCGGTTGGCGGGTGAGCTGGTGCCGGGTTCAAGCCCGGTGACATAGCCCTCCTCGATGGTCGTCAGGTTCTTCCAGAGGGTGAACCACGGGAGCTGGGCGACGAGATAGCGCATGGTCACCCCGCGGTCGCCAGCCTGGTTGCTGAGCATGACTGTCGTGCTTCCCTGCTCGTCGGCAAAGGGCTGCAGCACATAGACCTGCTCGACAAACCCCTTCGTCGGGCCATCATAGGCGGCGAATCCCTCCGTGCTCTTCGCGGCGTGGGCGTTGAAGGGCGTCACCTCGCGAATCGCGCCCGTAAAGTGCGAGCCGGGGCCGAGCAGCGGCGGACCAAAGTTGGCATGGTAGATCAGCTCGAACTCCTGCGGATCGGAGCTGTAGTTGTGGATCTGGTCATCGATGCGGAACGACGTCGCCCCAGGGACAACGGCAATCTCGGTCCAGAGCTCGAGCTTTGGACCATAGAACTGGCGCTCATCGACCCGTCCGCGCAGCCTGATCCGGTGCGGTGGCGCGGGATCGACGATCACCTCGACCTCGGAGGCCGGAATGTTGCCGATGCGCCCGTGCAGCGTCAGGTCCATCTCCGCCACTTCGCCGGTATTGTTGACGAAGCGGTCCTTGCCGGGATGGCCGGCCCACTCGAGTCCGCAGCGAACCATCCATTCGTTGAAGCCCTCGAGCCAGCCGAGCCCGCCGCGATTCTGCAGGTTGATCTCGCGCGGATGGACGATCTCCTTGACTGGCGAATCCCACCCAAGGCGGATGTCGCCGCGCTCGACGCGGATGACGCTCATGCCCCGGGTCGGAGAGACCAGGATGCGCAGTGCGCCGCTCTCGATCTCGATCAGCTCGACCCCCTCCTGCTTTCCACCGTGGAGCGTGTACTGGCGGATCGACCAGGGGGCAGCCGCGCCCGGCAGATCGCGGCTCGTCAACTGCCACGTCTCGTGCCGGATGTTGCGGGCGACACTGGTCAGGACGTGGCGCGCCGGTTCTGGTTGTCGTGGTTCTTCAAGCATTGGCATAAGCAGCAGGATTAGGCAGATGAGAGTTTTCAAGCCGGGTGATCCTCACTCTGGACGGTGTTTACCGGTGGCGCGGATCTGCAGATCCGCCTGATTCTGGATATTCGAGATTCGTGTTACTGGTTCAATCCCTGATTTCGACAGTTAAGATAGTGTGATTCTCATGAAACATCAACCAACCAACAACTCCAGACGTGACTTTATCCGGCGCGGCAGCGCCGGGCTGGCGGTCGTCGCCGCCAGTCAACTCCCGACCATCGATGCCCAGGCCGCAGTAATTGAAAGGGCCATGATTGAAACGGGCGAGATGGCCACCGCCCCCGGACCGGGTCCACTCTGCCTCTTCTCCAAGCATCTGCCGATGCTCGACTGGAAGGAGCTGGCCGCGGCCACCCGCGCGGCCGGCTTCGACGGAATCGACCTGACCGTCCGCCCGGGCGGCCACGTCCTGCCGGAACGCGCCGCGACCGACCTTCCGCTCGCCGTTCAGACCATCCGCGAATCCGGTCTCAGCGTCCCAATGATCACGACCGGTCTGGTCGCGGCCAGCGAACCAACCGCCGTCCCCATCATCTCGACCGCCGGTCAGCTCGGAATCCCCTTCTACAAGACCGGCTACTACAAGTACCGCTACGCCAATCCACGGGCCGAGATGACCGCCGCCGTCGCCCAGTTTGCCTCACTCGCCACGCTCGGCGCACGCCACCGCATCGTCGCCGGCTTCCATAACCACTGCGGCAATATCGGCGGCGCGATCGCCGATGTCGCCCCCGCGATCGAGAAGCTCGACCGCCAGTGGGCCGGCTACTACTTCGATGTTCGCCACGCCGTCTGCGAAGGCGGCGCCGAGGGCTGGCGACTCGCCTTCCACCTCGCCGCCCCGCAGATGAAGATGATCGCCGTCAAGGACTTCTACTGGGAGCGTGGCCCGCAACGTGCTGATGGCTCACCCGCCTGGCGCCAGGTCAACTGCCCGCTCGGCGAGGGAATGGTCGACTGGAAGCTCTTCACGCGCCTCCTCCGCGAAGCCGCGTGGAAGGGCCCCGTCTCCCTCCACCTCGAATACCCGATCCCCGGCAAGACTGACGCTGAGAAACGCGACAATACCCTCGTCGCCGCCCGACGCGACCTCGCCTTTCTCAAGGCTCGTCTCGCCGAAGCCTGGAGCTGAGCCCGGCCAGATCTATGCCCAGTCAAATCAGAGAAGAGC
>JBEAVZ010000215.1:0-21451 GCA_041160645.1 Acidobacteriota bacterium | reverse complement strand
TGCTCGCGGCGACCCAGGAGTTTCAGTCGCCCGACTTCCATCTCCTCGATGGCAAGCTGGTCGAGGGGCTCCTCTTTCTGGGCGGGGTGGCGATCTTCCTCGCCTGGCGGGAGGGGCGGGTGGTCGAAGTGGGACTCTATCTCCTCTGGGCTCATCTGACGCTCCAGTCGGAGCGCCACGTCACACTGGCCGCCGTGACGCTCGCCCCGATCATTGCCGAACAGTATTCACGCGCGGCCGCCGCGCTATTCCGGCGCGCGGCCAGCTTCGACTGGCGGGGGAGGGTAGCGCTGCGGGCCATCATCGACTGGTATGCCGGCATCCTCCGGATCGACCGGCAGGTCACCGGCGCCCTCATCTACCTGGCGGCGATCATCTTCGTGGTTGGGTTGACCGGCAATGGCTGGGCTGACAAACTTCTCTCGCCGCGTTTCAGCCCCGCTAAATTTCCCGTTTCCGCCAGCGATTTTATTGAAAAGCAGCGTTTGACCGGAAACGGCTATGCCCATGACCAGTTTGGCGGTTATCTTATATATAGACTCTGGCCGGATTATAAAGTGTTTGTCGATGGTCGTGGAGACTTCTACCGCCAGGGGGCGGTCCTCGATGACATGGAGAAAGTCACGCTGGTCAGACCGGAGTGGGCAACCAAACTCGACCAGTATGAAATCAAATGGCTGCTTCTGCGTCGTGATGAGCCGCTCGCGTTGATCTCGCTCATGAGTGGACGCTGGCAGAAAGTCTATGAAGATTCCGTGGCCCAGGTTCTTGTCCGGGCAGATCCCTGATCGCCACAGTGGACTTGTTTAGACTTGATCGATCTGCGAAGCGATCGACTCGAGACGAGCCGTGAGCAACCAGAAACTGCCGGCGGGGGCTGAAACGCCAGCCGGAGAGCGAAGGCGGTCCGCTCAGATTAGAATGCGTGCATCAGCAGGTGGACTACGGTACTTTAGCGCCATCACGGCTGGATTTTACGAATCGCCAATTTTGAATATTGCCAATCGAAAGATAACGGTGTTTGCGACATGTCACTTCAAAATTTTAAACGTCAGTATCGCCAGTCGATTCTGATCATCTCGCTGGGGATGGTTCTCCTGGTCATTTCGATTGCCGCCATCCGTCCGCTGCGTCAGGGCATTGTCTCCTCGCTCGAGGCGGGTCGCGAGTATCTGCTTCTCGAGGCCGAGTCAGAAATCGTCGAATTGGAGCAGGGTGAGGCGACCGAGGCCGATCAGGATGGAAAGCCGCGCAAGCGGGGCGCCTTCAGAAAGATTGTCACGGCGCCGGTCCGGCTCTTTGCCGGCATCTTCAAGCGTCGGCAGCCCGACTCGCTGGCGATTCGCAACGCGAACGGCAAGGACATTGACGGAATGAAGATCATTCCGGTGCAGCGGACGAAGAGTTCCGCCGAGATGATGGCTGACATCGACCAGCCGCCCGTCGACGCCGACGCGACAGTTGCCCACCGGGCCGCGCAGAATCTCTTTGATGACGCCGTCAATCAGTATGAGAAGGGAAGAGTCGATGCGGCGATCGAGAAGCTGACGGCCGCGACGGCCCTCACGCCCGCCTTTGCCGAGGCCTACAATCTCCTCGGGGTCTGCTACGACCAGAAGCGGCAGTACCAGTCAGCCCAGCAGGAATATGAGAAGGCTCTCCGCGTCGATCGGGACAACGCCCGTTACATGAACAATCTTGGCTACTCCTATTTCCTGGCTGGTGATGACGGGCAGGCAATCAAGTGGTTCAAGAAGGGGCTCAAGGAGACGCCGCAGGATCTGCGCCTCCACAATAACATTGGGATGGCCTACGGCCGCAAGGGCAACATGTCGAAGGCGCGCGAGCATTTCATCATCGCCGTTGGCCAGACCGGGGCGCATCTCAATCTCGGTTATCTCTTCAACCAGCGGGGCGAGTATGAAGAGGCGATCCGGCAGTATCAGCTGGCCCTCAATGCCCAGCCAAACTCACTGACCGCGCTGGGCAACCTGGCCCAGTTGTATGAGCGGACCGGGCGGCTGCGTGAGGCCTCCCAGGTTGGCGAGCAGTACCGGAAGGTAGTCGCCATCAATCAGCAGAAGGATCCGTCGGCCGCGCAGGAATAGCGGCTGATCCGGGATCTGGAGAATGGAATGTACGACGAAAGCCCCAGTCACTCATCGATCAGCGGATTCGCGCCGCCGGTGCCGGAGTCGATCGAGGAGACCGGACTATCCTTCCAGTTCCTGGCCGATCTGGCGCTCAAGACCGCGGCATCCGAAAGCAGTGTGACGACCGGTCAGGTTGCGGAGAGGCTCTGCCTTCCGCTGCCGCTGGTCGAGGAGCTGCTGCAGTACCTCTATCGCGAGAAGTATCTCGAGGCGCGGGGGGCGGTTGGATTCAGCGCCAACCGCTACGCCCTGCTCGATCGTGGCTGGGAGCAGCTCCGGCGGCTCATGGAGATCTCCGGATATATCGGACCGGCTCCTGTCTCGCTCAACGCCTACAGTGCGCTCATGCGTTCGCAGGCCCAACCCGAGGAGAAGGTCGGTCTCGATCAGGTCGCCAACGCCTTTTCCGACCTGGTTCTCCCGGAGAGTCTGCTCCAGACACTGGGTTTCGCGATCAATTCACGCCGCAGCCTCTTTATCTCCGGCATTCCCGGTACCGGAAAGACCTCGATCGCCGAGCGGGTCAATTATGCCCTCCAGGCGCCGATCTGGGTTCCCCACTCCATTGCGATCGATGAGCACGTCATCAGTATCTTCGATGCCCACAATCACGACCGAACCTATGATGAGGATATCTTTGCGGGATACGACAAGCGCTGGGTGCGGATTGCCCGCCCATTGATCATTGTCGGTGGAGAGATGACCCTCGAGAGCACCGATCTCATCTACAATCGGGCCTCCCGCTACTACGAAGCTCCATTCCAGATCAAGGCCAACTGCGGAACGCTGGTTATTGACGACTTTGGGAGACAGCGGGTCGAGCCTGAAGAGCTGCTCAACCGCTGGATCGTTCCACTCGAGCGGAAGGTCGACTTTTTGACCCTCCACACTGGCAAGAAGATCAGTGTTCCCTTCGAGCAGCTGGTCGTCTTCTCAACCAATCTTGAACCGAGCCGTTTGGTTGACGAGGCTTTTCTGCGGCGGATGGGATACCGGGTGCGGATCGAGCCCCCCAATGAGAACACCTATCGCCTCATCTTCGAGCGATATGCGGATACGGCCGGAGTAGTCTATGAGCCAGATCTGCTCGACCACCTCTTGCAGAAGTATACCGCCGAGCGCCGGATTCGGAAGGCCTGCGAGCCGCGCGATCTGATCAACCGGTTTCTCGATATCTGCCAGTTCAAAGGTCTGCCGCCAATTTTGAACGAAGAGCTGCTCGATCTCTCCTGGAACAACTACTTCGGCATGGCCCACGAGTAGCTCCGGCCAATTTACTGAGGAGAAGCATGATTTTGAAGGGGTTCCTCGCCGGCGCGGCATTGATAGTCTGGATGGGGATCGGATGCCCGGCCAAGATCCAGGCACAGACTGATCCGGTGCCGGAGAGTGGTCGGCCGGCTGGTGGCGGCCCCCTGACCGTCATTCTTCAGGATGGGTCGGGTTTTGAGGTCGATGATCTCCGCGAGGAGTCCGGCCGGTACATCTACCGGATGGGAAATATGCAGGGCTTTCTCGACCGGAGCGAGGTGGCCGCGATTCGGGCGGTGGCCGGCAGCGAACCGGAGAAGGGAACGGCCACTTCCACGCTTCAATTTACGACCGGACACCGGGGGCTCGACCGCCTGATTGTCGAGGTCGGCGCAGTGCACCAGCTCGATCCGCTCCTTATCTACCTGGTCATGCGCGAGGAGTCGGGTTTCAACTACCGGGCGGTCTCCCGCGTTGGGGCGCGAGGATTGATGCAGTTGATGCCCGCCACCGCCCGCCGTCTCGGTATTCGCAATATCGATAATCCGCGTGAGAATGTTGAAGCGGGAACGCGCTATCTGCGCTGGCTCATCGAGACCTTTGGTGGTGATGTCAACCTTGCGCTGGCGGCCTACAATGCCGGCGAGGCCGCGGTTCGTCGGCATGGCTGGCGCATTCCACCCTATCCGGAGACGCGTCGGTATGTCTGGCGAATCAATACCGCCTATCGCAGAATGAAGGCGGAGTAGCCGCGCGATTGTTGGAGGAAATCGTATGATTGATCTGCTCAGGCTGAGCTTATTGTCCGCCCTACTCGTCCTGCCGGTCGCCGTGGCTGGCGCCCAGGACCGCGCCCCGTCGCGGCCACGGGAAGTTCTGACCAACGAGGCGGTGATCGACCTCTCCCGGGCCGGATTCAAAGAGCGGACGATCGTCACCCTCATCAGAACCTCAGAGACGGCCTTCGATATCTCGACGCCGCGGCTGGTTGAGTTGAAGAAACGCGGAGTGAATGAACGGATCATCAGTGAGATGATCGAGCGCACCAACGCCCGCGAAGCGATCCGCCGCCAGACGACCCTCCGCAACGACGAATTCTTCTCGAAAGCTGACGAAGAGTTCTTCAAGGGTTCGACCATATACAAAGAAGTCCCGACCGAGCGCCAGGCGCGCCAGCGTGAGGAGGAGGCGTGGATATTTGGGTCGCAATCGGGCAGTGAGAGCAGTTCACGGACGCGCGGATGGGGAGCGAACGGTGAACGCCAGCAGAGCGCCGAGGTGACCGGCTCCGCGAGCGTCAAGATCATTCGCCCGGCTGGCGATGCCGCGGCTGGGGGGACGAGTCTGCCCAAGCTCGAGCGGGCTCCGAAACTCGACAACCATGGCGTTCTCGAGCTGGTCCAGGCCGGATTCTCCGAGGGCACCATCATTCGCAAGATCGAGCTGGCCCAGGTCGACTTCGACCTTTCACCCAACGCTCTCACGGAGTTGAAGCAGAACCGGGTCAGCGAGAAGATTATCAAGGCCATGACCACGGCCATGGATGAGTCGAAATGAGATTATTGTGGGCCATTCCTTGTCTGGCCTGCCTGCTTCTGCCGATCTCGACTGTTGCGCAGCGCCCGACCTCTCCACCCCGGGCGCCCTCACGTCCCCCTGGCGAGGACGCGATCGCCATCGACACCACCGAAGTTCTGCTGCCGGTGACGGTTCGTGACGAGACCGGACAGCTGGTCTCAAATCTGACCGCCGATCAATTCAGCATCTTCGAAGACGGGGTGGAGCAGCCGATCAGCTCCTTTGCGCTCAAGCGCATGCCGGTACACGTCGTGCTGCTCATCGACACCAGCAGCAGTGTGGTCCCCGAACTGGAGGATTTCAAGGCCTCGGCCTGGCGTTTCATGTCCCAGCTCGATCCGGCCGATCGAATTTGTCTGATCCGCTTCGATGACCGGGTGGAACTGGTGCAGGACTGGACATCGAATCGCGCGACGCTCAAGCGGGCGCTCAACCGGCTGACGACGGGAATGTTTACCCATTTCAACGATGCGCTCTTTCTGGCCGCGCGCGAGCAGCTCGAAAAGATCAGTGGCCGCAAGGCGATCATTGTCCTGACCGACGGCATCGACAGTGGCCGCGGGGCGATCCGCTTTGAACAGGCCTTTCGGGCGGTGGTTGAAGAGGAGGTGCCGGTCTATGTGCTCTCCAAGACCCGCATCCAGAGCACTCTCGAGCAGGAGCAGCTGCAGTTCTACCGCCAGTCGCCGTCGGCGCTCAATCAGTTGAAGATCGATGGGATTCGCCTCACCCTGACTGAACTGGAGGCGAGCGAGCGTAACCTGACCCGACTCGCCGCGGAGACCGGCGGAAGAATCTTCCTGCCAGACAGATTTGATCAGCTCGACGCTGTCTACCAGCAGGTGGCCGACGAGTTGCGCAGCCAGTATGTGATTTTCTATACTCCAACTGACGCTGTTCGCGACGGTCGTTACCGCGCAATCAGAGTCAGACTAAAAACGCCCCGTCTGCACGTGACAACCAGGTTTGGCTACTATGCCCGTTAGTTGGCCATTCAATCAGTGACCGCCCCAGTCCCCCAGTCCATTCACAATCCCCCGTGGAACAGGAGTTATCTTGCCTATTCTGAGATTGATTGGTCTATCCGAAGGTCGTCAACCGTGGCGCTCTCTTCCGCGAGCGGTTCTTTTGATGTGTCTTGTCCTCACGGTCCTCGCAGTTGCCGCGTGGCGCTTCGTCCGGGTTGATAAAGCGGCGGTGGCTCCAACGACGGCTGAACTGGTCGAAGAGTCGCGTCGTCTGTCGCCCGAGGATCGGTCGGAGTGGGTGCGCATCACCCGCGGTCTGCTCTCCGCCGAGAGCGTTCAACAGATTGCCGCGCCAGTCGAGCCGATCAACAATCGGGGTGAGGCGACCCGGGTCGAGCTTGGATATCTGCTCTTCTTCGATCCGATCATCTCGGGTGATCGGACCACCTCCTGTGCCTCCTGCCATCATCCAGATTACGGGATGGCCGATGGATTGCCGCGCGGAGTCGGGGTGGGCGGCCACGGCTACGGCTTACAGCGAGCCGGAACTGGTCGCCAGCTGACCCGGAACACCCCAAGCGTCTTCAACTCGGCCTTCAACGCCCTTCAGTTCTGGGATGGGCGCGCCGCGACGCTCGAGGAGCAGGCGCTCATTCCAATCTTTGCTGAAGATGAGATGAACCAGACCAGCGTGGCCGAGTTGCTGCGGCGCCTGCGAGCCATTCCGCGCTACCGTGAGCTCTTCGCGAGCGCCTTTGGTTACCAGTCGAAGGCCGATGGGAGCGAGATCACCCTCTCCAACATCACCCGGGCCATTGCGGCGTTCGAGCGCAAGCTCAATATCGTCGAGACGGCATATGACCGTTACGTGCGCGGAGATGATACCCAGTTGACCACAGCCCAGCTGCGCGGGATGGTCGTCTTTTTTGGGCCGGGACAATGCGCCGTCTGCCATATTCCTCCCCATTTCCACGATGAGGTCCTCGCTTCGACCGGGGTGCCGGTCACCCTCGAGAAGGGGGCGCCACTCGACAACGACCCTGGCTTTGGGGCGGTGATCCGGCGCCGCGACGCTTTTGGACAGTTTAAGACACCGGGGCTGCGCAATATCTCGCGGACTGCGCCCTATATGCACAACGGCATCTTTCCGACGCTCGAAGAGATCGTCGAGTTTTACAATGATGGCGGTGGCCGGGGGCGGGGAATCGAAGTGATCAGCCAGGATTCGAAGGTTGAGAAGCTCAACCTGAGCGCCCAGCAGAAGGCGGATCTGGTCAGCTTCCTCAAATCGCTCGACAATCTGGAGCCGCCACCCGTTGTTCCGGTCGCTGTTCCCAGCGGACTTCCACCGGTTGGTCGATGATTGTTTTCCTGCTCGCGCAATCGTGTTAATATCTGGCGGGATAAAAAAGCGACCATGACCGAATTCATCCAGGAGAAAGAGATCTTTTTCGAGCATATCCGGCGGGCGGGACTGAAGAAGACCAGCCAGCGGGAGCTGATTCTGCTCACCTTTCTCCGGACAGAAGGGCACCTCAGCGCCGAGGACCTCTACCATCTGGTCAAGGAGCAGGATCCGACAGTTGGATACACGACCGTCTACCGCACCCTCAAGTTGCTGAGTGAGTGCGGCCTGGCGCGCGAGGAGCGACTTGGCGACGGGCGCCGTCGCTATGAGCACCATTACAATCATCAGCATCATGACCATCTCATCTGTACAGCCTGTGGCGAGCTGATCGAGTTCTACAGTGAGGTGATCGAGCGGACGCAGGACGAGATTGCTGCGCAGTTCGACTTTGAGCTGACCCATCATAGTCTGCGGATCTTTGGGGTCTGCGCGAAGTGTCGGCAGAAACGCCACCGCCGACTCTGAACGGATCTGAACTGAGTCATGGTCAGAAGTCTCCGCCGCTGGTCGATTCTTGTCCTGCTCGCGATGGCCACGGCCTGCCGCACTGTTGAAGAGCCGGTCGTGACCAGTCCCGGCACCGGGCCGAGCATCGAACCGCTCATGCCGGAACGAGTCCGCGAGATCTTCGCGCGCAGTTGTGAAACCTGTCATGGGCTGCAGGGGCATGGCCTGGCCGGGATTGCCCCGGATCTGCGGAAGATTGGCCCACGAACGACTGCCGAGTGGAGCCGCTACCTGCGCGAGTCTGGCAAGGCCCACCCGGTGGGCGCGCCACCGCCGCTCTGGCTGACGGCAGATGAGATTGACTTAATGGCGCGGTTTCTGGTGACCATTCCCGGTACCGCAGAGAGGTCTGCCAAGTGATGCAATGCGAACAAGATCGCCGGGAGCAGGGCAGCTGGACCCATATGGCGGGGCTGGCGCGGCTGGCGGGGCTCTTCCGCATCCTGCGTCTGGTGGTTCGCGGCTATCTGACTGGCCAGCCGATCGACGAGGAGCGCCCGCGGAAGGGATGTTGCTGAGATGACTGCCGATATTGAGAGACTCGTTGAACAGATTACACAGAGCATCCTTGCCCGGACCGGCCTGGGAACGGTCGAACCCACGACCGATGCGCACGCCGAGCCGACCCATTGCAGTCCGCACCACCTTGCCTGTGCTCTCAATGCCGGAGCGGCCCGGCTCAGCCTACCCTGGGGGCAGGCCGCGGCGGTAACCGTCGACATCGCCCGTTACATCGATCACACTCTTCTCAAAGCGGAGGCGACCCGGACGGAGATCGAGCAGCTCTGCGACGAGGCCCGGTCTTACCAGTTTGCCTCGGTCTGCGTCAATCCAACCTGGGTTCGCGAAGCCGCCGTCCGGCTCCTTGGGTCAAGCGTCAAGGTCTGCACCGTCGTCGGTTTTCCGCTCGGCGCGACACTGCCCGATGTCAAAGCCTATGAGACGCGCCGGGCCATCTTTGATGGGGCAACCGAGATCGATATGGTGATCAATATCGGAGCGCTCAAGTCTGGTGATGATGACCTGGTCCGTCGGGATATCGCCGCGGTTGTTGCGAGCGCCCACGAGGCTTGCGCCATCGTCAAGGTCATTCTCGAAACAGCCCTGCTCACCGATGAAGAGAAGATCCGGGCGAGCCGGCTCGCGCAGGAGGCCGGCGCCGATTTTGTCAAGACCTCGACCGGCTTCAGCCGCGGCGGGGCGACGGTGGCCGACATCGAGCTGATGCGGAAGACCGTCGGCGTGGAGCTCGGAGTGAAAGCCGCCGGCGGCGTCAAGGATCTGACCGTCGCCCGGGAGATGATTGCCGCGGGCGCGACCCGCATCGGCGCTTCGGCTGGAGTGCGCATTGTCCAGGAAGCACAGGGGCGTCAACCAGCGACCACGGCTCAATCCGGATATTAGCCAGATACCCGCCAAACAATTGTCGTTGCCCGCGACCCGGATGTCTCGCCAAACCGATCTGTGGCTATTTTCTGTTACCAAGCCGCCTCTTCCAACAACTGCCAGCGGGGTTTTTCTCTGACAAGAGACCTCTTTCTGCGCTGCATCAACCCGGCGCCGCCGGAAGGCGAGCATTATTTTTAGCTGGATGATAATTACGCTGCGCGCCGCCAGAAGAGCTTGACCGGCTGTGGTGATTTCAGTATTTTGTCGTTTGAAGTGCTTGTCACTATTGAAGATATTGCAGAATTGCGGATCCGGCCTGCCTGCTGGCGCGACAGCTTTCCCAGCCGCGAAGACTGCCTGAAGAGAACCGACTCCCACTGACAATCATGGCCGTCCTCCGAGGGGGGAACCCTGATCTGCCTCAGGGCCGCCGTCGGGAGCGATGGTGGACTGTGTTTGACTGGCAGGATCGAGCGCGGCAGCGTAATAACTCTTCAGCCATTCAAGGGCAGGCGGGATGATCGGCGACGGAATCATCATGGAAAAGATTGCATTCAATAAGCCCCACATGGTCGGCCGGGAGCTGTCATACATTGCCGAGGCCCATTTCAAGGGGATGCTCGCCGGTGATGGCGACTTTACCCGCCGCTGCCAGAACTGGCTCGAGGAGAAGACTGGCAGCCACCGGGCGTTGCTGACCCACTCCTGTACCGCGGCGCTGGAGATGGCCGCAATCCTTGCCGACATCAAGCCGGGTGATGAGGTGATCTTGCCCTCCTACACCTTTGTCTCTACCGCCAATGCCTTTCTGCTCCGCGGAGCCGTGCCGGTCTTTGTCGATGTGCGACCTGCGGATCTCAATCTTGATGAGACACGAATCGAAGCCGCCATTACGGAACGGACGCGGGCGATCGTCCCGGTCCACTATGCCGGCGTCGGTTGCCGGATGGACGAAATTATGGCGATTGCCGCCCGGTACGATCTGCTCGTGATCGAAGATGCCGCCCAGGGAATTATGGCCGGCTACCGGGATCAGGCCCTCGGTTCAATTGGCCACTTTGGCGCCCTCAGTTTTCACGAGACCAAGAATATCATCTCTGGCGAGGGCGGAGCGCTGCTGATCAATGATCCGCGGTTTGCGGAACGGGCCGAGGTCATCCGCGAAAAAGGGACCAATCGGAGCCTCTTCTTCAGGGGCCAGGTCGACAAGTATACGTGGGTCGATACCGGGTCATCTTATCTGCCCGGAGAGATCATTGCCGCCTTTCTGTGGGCCCAGATGGAGGAGGCCGCGGCGATCAATGCCCGCCGTCTCGCCATCTGGCTGCGCTACCATGAAGGATTTGCAAAGCTCGAGCATCGCGGTCGGCTTCGTCGTCCGGTGATCAGCGCCGACTGTCGCCACAATGCCCACATGTACTACCTCATCCTGCGCGACCTGGCCGACCGGACGGCCTTCATCGAGGCGATGAAGGAGCACGGAGTCAGCTGTGTCTTTCACTACGTGCCACTTCACAGCTCGCCGAAAGGTCGCGAAGTCGGGCGGGCGCACGGTTCACTCGACGTGACCTCTGACCTCGCCGACCGGCTGGTCCGGCTGCCACTCTGGCTCGGGCTCGAGCCACACCAGGATCGGGTGATCGACCTGGTTCACCAGGTTCTCGCCAATTGAGTCGATTGCCCGGCTCGACGCCTCACCGCCGCGGCACGGCGGCCTGACCTGAAGAGGTGGGAAACTGGCGTCCCTGCACCGCTTCCAGAATCGTCGGATTCTCGCGCCGTAAGCGGAGCGAAATCTCCCGCTCGCGGCGGGCGCTCGCCTCGTCACCGAGGCGGAAGTAGACCTGCGAGAGCAGCAGGTGTGGTTGGGGATGGGTCGGATCGCGGCGCACCGTCTCCGTCAGTTCCGTCACCGCCTCCGGAAGTCGCTTCAGGCCGATCAGGGCGCGCGCGAGGGCCAGGCGGGCCGGCGTGTAATCGGCCCGGATCTTCAGGGCCAGCTGGAGACTGGGGATCGCTTCATCGTAGCGGGCCAGTTGCTGCAGCATCTCCCCGAGGAAATAGTGGGGCTCCTCGTAGGTTGGATCGAGACTTCCCGCCAGTTGCAGCTCTTTCAGCGCTTCGTCAATCCGCCCGACCTTCTGGAGATGAAAGCCATACTCGAAACGCGCCCGTGCCGCCTGCGGGTATCTGGCCACCGCTCGCTGCGCAATCTCGAGCGCGGCCGGATAGAGCCCGGCATCCTGGTTGGCCTTGATTGCCAGCAGGTATGAGTTGAGGTCATCCGGCGCCAGCTCCAGCGCCCGGGTCGCGGCGGCGGCGGCCTCGGTAAAATAGCGGCCCCGCCCATACTCGACAATCATCACCTGGAGCAGTTTGCTTGCGCGCGGATTGATCTCCAAGGCTCTCCGCCAGCTGGCCAGCGCCTCCTCGCGCTGTTCGAGCGACTGGTAGCAGGCGCCAAGCAGGTAGTGGGTATTGAAGTCGCTCGGCTTGACCTGCGCGGCCCGCTGGAGGTAAGGAATCGCTTGCGGAAAGTCGCGCCGTGAATAGTGGAAGTAGCCAAGGTTGAAGAGCGCCGGATAGAAGTTTGGCGCTGCCTTGAGAGCCTTCTTCCAGAGCTCTTCCGCTTCGGCCGGCCGGTTGGCCCGCACCGCATCCTGCGCCGCATCCGAGAGGGCCGCCGGATCCTGGCCGCAAACCGGAATGGAGAAGATCAGCAGCAGAGAGATTGTTCGCAGCATCGCTATTCTACCTCGTGCCATTGAGACGGCGAACCGTCCCGCTCCCCTCGACCAGATGGAGGATGGAGTCGACCGTCGCGCCACTGAACTCCTCGGTCTGCCCATTGGGCCACGCCACCCGGAGCCGCTCGATGCGGTCCGCATTCCCGAGGCCAAAGTGGATCCGCAGATCGTTCTGCGAGATATAGCTCGATTGGCTCAGTAGGGTTTTCGTCTGGCGCTGACCTCCCGCTTCAAGGGTGACCACCGCCCCGATGGCGCTCCGGTTCGATTTCGTCCCTTCCAGCCGGAACTGCACCCAGCGACCGCTTCCTGCCGGCAGATCGTTCCGCAGCAGGGATGGCGCTTCGCCCATGTTCATGACCAGCAGGTCGACATCGCCGTCGTTGTCAAAGTCACCAAAGGCGGCTCCGCGGCTGGAGTATCGCTCGGCGATGCCTGGTCCGGAGAGCGGACTGACATCCTCGAACTTGCCGTCTCCAAGATTTCGATAGACGAGGCGGGGGTTCCGGTAGCTCTCCTGCGACTTGGCCGAGGAGGCGTCGATCTCCGGATAGACGTGGCCATTGACCTGCAGGATGTCGCACCGCCCATCATTGTCGAGATCGGCCATGCCGATTCCCCAGGCCACATACTGCGGATTGACTGCCAACCCGGCCCGGATCACCACATCCTCAAAGATCCAGTCACCAGTGTTGCGGTAGAGATTGGGATAGTCTCCCGAGAAGTTGGTCTTAACCAGATCGAGCCGACCATCGTGGTCGAAGTCTCCGACGCCCACGCCCATTCCCGCCTGTTCGAAGCCGTGCTCGCTGAATGCGACTCCGGCCTCCGCCCCGATATCGGTAAAGGTTCCGTCCTGATTGTTCCGGAGGAGGATGCTTGGGGTCGTGTCACAGGCGATGTAGACATCGGTCCAGCCATCACCGTTCAGATCGGCGGCCACCGGAGTAAAGGCGTAGATTCCTTTCAATCCACCGATCCCGGACTTGACCGTCACCTCCTCGAATTGCAGGTTGCCAAGATTACGATAGAGCCGGACCCGTCCAAACGGAAGTCCGCGCGGTCCGCAGAGCACCGGCATGCCCTTCCACTCACAATTGGGAGATCGGCCCGGGAGGGGCGTGGTCGATGGATCGAATTCAAGGTAGCTGGTGACCAGCAGGTCGAGCCGGCCATCCCGGTCATAATCGAGGAAGGTCGCCCCGGAGCTCCACTCTCTGGCCGGCCCTGCCGTGCCGCTCTTTACGCCGATCTCTTCGAAGGTTCCGTCGCCACGGTTGCGGTAGAGCAGGTTGGGACCCCAGTAGGTGACGTAGAGATCGGTCCACCCGTCATTGTCGATATCGCCCGCGGCGATTCCATTGCCCCAGCCGGTCTGGTCAACCCCGGCCTTTCTGGTCACCTCCTCGAAGCCCTTCCCTCCGGTGTTGCGAAAGAGGTGGTTGGTTGGAGCGGCCGCCCCCTTGAAGCCATCCAGTCGTGAGCCATTGACCATAAACAGATCGAGTCGGCCATCATTGTCGTAGTCGATCATGGCCACCCCGGAGCCGTTTGCCTCGATGATGAAGCGCTTCGATGTTTCGTGGCCTGAGGTGAAACGCTTCGTCAGACCGGCCTCCGCCGCAATGTTGCTGAATTTGGCCCGAAAGGGGCGTCCTGAGTCACCACGGCGCGGCACGGCGGCCGCGTTCCGGGTCGATACACCTTGTCCGCACACCGCGGTCGGGATGCTGCTGCTCAACAACAGCCCCGCCAGCAGAGCGCCCGTCAGTTTGGCGGCAACCCCGCCCCACCACTCACCAGACGAACCTGCCCGGGCTACCGGTCGACCGGCGCCAGCGCCATCATTTCTCGACAAGAACAAAAACACGTCCAGATTCCTCCATTGACAACATTGAAAATACTTGATGAGTGATCGGTTAATCTTGACAAGCAGCGCAAGAATACCGTAAAACCCTCGCGTTCGCCAGAATACATATTTTCCAAATTCAACGAAGTGCATTGTGTCCGATGAGCGGCATCGTTGAATTGTGCAGCACGGAAAACGATCTACACACTGGAAATTGATATGTGCCGACCCGCTCAATGAACGAACGGGAAGCGAACTTTACTCTCCGTTGATCGAATGAAGCAGTGAATACTCCGGCCCTGCAGAACATCGAGGTGTCCGCGTCGGTTCCTGCTCGACACTTTCTGATAGTCAAGACAAACAGTTGCCGATCTGTCCGTGAGTAGTGACTGACAGATCTGCAGACGCGAAGGTTTAACGGACCGCCCGGATCGCCACGCCTGCGACGCGACCCGGTAACCGTCATGAGCCTTCGATCCGCAAGGCCTCCTCGATTGTGGAGTTGGCCAGGGCATCGATTGGGTGCGCTATCAGAGCAGACTTTAAACAACGATATTCTTCAGGGGGAAAGTCCATGCGATTCGGAATCAGCATACCAGGATCAGGTTTGATCCTCACGATCCTTGCGCTGATACTTTTAGCCACAGCTGCCCAGGCGCAGACGGCCGCGACGATAGTTGGTGACGTGACCGACGCCGGTGGCGCGGCCGCGGCCAATGTCAGCGTCAAGGTCATCAACGAAGGCACCGGTATCGAGCGTTCAGTTGTCACCAACGAGGCGGGGCTCTATCGTGTCACTCCTCTCAACCCGGGAAACTACACGATCGAGGTCGAGGCGAACGGGTTCAAGAAAGAGGTGCGCACCAACGTCGTCCTGCAAGTGGGAACGGTCCTGAAGATCGACTTTTCACTGCAGGTCGGTCAGGTGACCGAGACGATTGGCGTGACCGGCGGAGTGCCGACTCTGCAGACTGAGGATGCCTCGGTCGGCAGCATCGTCAACTCGAAAGCGCTCGAGCGGTTGCCGGTCAACCAGCGCAACTACACGCGTCTGATCCTGCTCATGCCGGGGACCAGCTCGGTCACGCGCAGCCAGCAGCAGGGAGTTGCTCAATCTGGAACGGGGCTCTTCTCGGTCAATGGCGGACGACCGCAGGACAACAACTTCACCCTCGATGGTGTCGATTCGAACATGCAGATGATGAACTCTCCCGGCATCTCTCCGCCCATGGACGCGATCCAGGAGTTCAAAGTCTCGACCAACACCGGCGCTGAGTTTGGCCGTTCAATGGGCGCGAACATCAGCATGGTCATGAAGTCGGGGACGCGCGATCTGCACGGAACCCTCTATGAGTATCTCCGCAACGACAAGTTTGACGCGAATGAGTTCTTCGCCAATCGGAGCAACCTTGGCCGCACACCCTTCCGGCTCAATCAGTATGGATTGACCCTCGGTGGTCCGGTCATGCTCCCGAAGGTCAATCTTCGTGACAAGATGTTCTGGTTCTTCTCGTGGGAGGGCTTCCGGCGGCGGCGCGGAACGGCGCTGGTGGCCAGCGTGCCGACCGACGCGTTTCGGCGCGGTGACTTCTCGGCACTGCTGACCCAGGCCACACCGGTCTTCATCAAGGATCCACTCAAGACCGGCGCGTGCAACGCGACGGACAAGACGGCCTGTTTTGATGGCAACATCATTCCGACTTCGCGGATCAACCCCGCGGTGCCGAAGGCGCTCGAAGCGGTCGTCCCGGTCGCCAACCGTCCCGGACTGATTCAGAACCTGGTCAACAACCGGAGCCAGGCCAACGATCGTGACCTCTACAACTTCCGCTGGGACTATACGCTGACCCAGAGCGACAGCTTCAACTTCCGTTACAGCAGGCAGAACGCCGATCTGCGTGATCCGCAGTCGAATCCGGCCTTCACACGGAACAGTCAGTTCGATGTCGTCAACTACGGCGCGAACTGGATCCACGTCTTCAGCCCGACAACCACTCTCGATGTCGGTTACGGCTTCAACAACCCGCTCGGCGGCGGCGGTATCCTCGACAAGCCGATCACCCGCGCCGACTTCCTGACCCGCACCGGTCTGAAGATGTTCCAGCAGCAGGTCTTCGGCGATCCGCTGGTCGGCATGACCTTTGGCGCCTACTCGACCGGCGGCGGTGGAGCCGAGCAGATGGGCGACAAGGTCTACCAGGCCCGCGCCAATATGACGACGATCCTTGGACGCCATTCGCTCAAGTTTGGCGGCCAGTTCCAGTATCGCAACTTCTTCACCGACACCGGCAACCCGATGGACGGCAGTCTGACCTTCGACGGCGGCATCACCGGATTCCCGATGGCCGATGCGCTGCTCGGCTATCCGTCCGAGGTTCGGCGCGGTCAGGGCAACACGACGACCGACAGTATCGGCAAGTTTGGAATTGCGTACATCAGCGACGACTGGCGGGTCAACAACAAGTTGACGATCAATCTCGGACTGATGTATCAGGTGGCGACCCGCCCCTATGACAAGACCAACCGTCTGGGCAACCTCTGGGTGCGCCAGGACGCGTCGGGCAAGGTCGTTGCCGACCTGATGTGGGCAACCACCAATCCGGAGATCGATCCGGTGACTGGCAAGCGGAATGAGCCCGCCCGCACCTTCGGCTTCGGCCGTTCGCTGATCCAGAACGACTACAATGACTGGGCCCCGCGTCTTGGCATTGCCTACAAGGTCGATTCGAAGACGGTCATCCGCACCGGCTTTGGTCTCTTCTACAACTCAACTTTCGTTCAGGAGTTGCAGGATCTGCGGAAGTTCTGGCCATTCACCATTCAGCAGGTCTTCAGCCCGAACCGCGGCGTCCTCGATCTCTCGGTCACCGATGCCGGGCCGAGCTTCTCGAACACCGCGGCGATCGGCGGCTGGCCGCAGAATCCGGAGAACCGTTCCCCCTACTCGATGCAGTGGAACTTCTTCATCCAGCGTGAGCTGATGAACGATCTTTCACTCGACATTGGTTATGTGGGATCGGGCAGCCGGAAGCAGGTTGGTTATTCACCGTTCAACAACGCGATCACTCCCGGACCGGGCCCGATCAATCCGCGTCGTCTGCTGCCGCAGTTTGGCGATCTCGACGGTGGATCGAACGCCTACAACGCATCATACAACAGCCTGCAGGTGACGCTTCAGAAGCGTTACTCCAATGGCATCCTCATCAACACCAACTACACCTGGCAGAAGTCGCTCGACGGACAGTCGTCACTGGCTGAGGTCAAGGTGCAGAATCCCTTCAATCGTCGACTCGACTACTCGCGTTCAAGCTGGGACATCAACCATGTCTTCAACTTCTCGTATGTCTTTGAGTTGCCTTTTGGCCGGGGACGCAAGTACGGCAGCAGCTGGTCGAAGGCGGCCGATATCTTCCTGGGTGGATGGGCGCTGCAGGGAATCAATCGTTTCGAGTCGGGACCGCCGATCAACGTCCTCAGTGGACGTGATATCGCCAACACCGGGCGTTCCAATCAGCGGCCAAACCTGGTTGGTGATCCAAACGCCGGTCCGAAGACGCCGGATGAGTGGTTCAACACCAAGGCCTTCGCCCTGCCAGCCCAGTTCACATTTGGCAACGCGGGAGCGTTCATCACCAATGCCGATGGAATCGTGACGATCGACGTCGCGCTCGAGAAGAAGTTCCAGGTCACCGAGAGCAACACGCTCGAGTTCAAGACCGAGTTCTTCAACATTCCGAACGTCGTCAATTTTGGCGATCCGGTCGGAGCGATGAACAACGCCAACTTCGGCAAGATCACCAGTCAGCGGACTCCGCCGCGGCAGATTCAGTTCAGCCTGCGTTACCGGTTCTAAGCTGGTTGTTCTAAACCCAAAAAAGCGAAACCTCCATCGGGAACGGTGGAGGTTTCGCTTTTTGAGGACAGTTGCTGGGGGATGGAGCAGGTTAAGGATGGAGGGCCGGACCCGCCAGACCCGTTTACCGGAAGACTAATATTCCCGCGTCAGGCGGCTGTAGAGCCACACCTTGGCGAAGCCCCATTCCCGTTTCAGCGTACTGACTGAGATGTCGAGGATGCTGGCTGTTTCGTGCTCGGTCATGCCGCAGAAGAAGCGCAGTTCGACGATCGATCCGGCGCGCGGATAGAGCCGCTTGAACTCCGAGAGGGCGAGATCAAGGGACAGAAGCTGTTCCGGAGTGAGCGAGTGGGGCTCGCTCAGGGGCTCTTTGTCACTGGGCGGCTCCCCGGAAAAGCGCTTCTGCGCGTTCTTCCGCCGGGCGTGGTCGACCAGAATGCGGCGCATCTGGGTGGCCGCAATCCGGTAGAACTGCTGGCGATTCTGCAGTTCGATCGGCAGTCCATCAAAAAGCTTCATGTAAGCCTCGTTGACGAGCGCCGTTGGCTGGAGGGTATGGTTGCCCCGCTCGTGACGAATGAAATACCTGGCCATTCGATGAAGTTCACGATAGACAACCTGGACGATCGCCTCGCGAGCAGACTCATCGCCAAGCTGTGCCGCATTGAGCAATACAGTCAGGTTCTGATTCACGTTGGCTCCTGCTTCTGTCTGGATGAAATAGGGGGCCAGTCATCATGCTGTCACCACCAAACTGGAATACTGGCAGACTGGCATTGAACCTAGTTATGGAATATGACTTTTTATACAGAAAACAGTGCAGTTGGCCGATAGAAATATTACAAGGGTGGACCATTTTGTCAATACTATACGCTATTCTAAAATATGATATCTGTGATTGATGGTCGGCAATCACCATCATTTCCATACACCCTGATCCTTATGGCAGACGAACCGCGAAACGAGGACATATTTGGCGATGATCGAGATGGTCGCGACTGGATCGAGAGCGTCGACGGCGAGATCGATCCGCGTGCGGCGCGCCTGAAATCGCTCTACGAAAGACTCTCCCAGGCCGATCCGGTCGACTGGGCGCGGCTGCTCGATCAGTACTGCTCCGACGACCTGTCGTTGCGGGGCGAGGTGATCGAGATGCTCCGCTGCCTTCCCCAGGCGGTCAACTTTATCGAGACTCCGCTGACGCAGGAGCGCGAGCTTTTTCAGAGCATCGCTGAGGAGATTCTGATTGGGCGCCGGATTGGGAACTACAAGCTCCTCGAAGAGGTTGGGCATGGGGGCATGGGCGCGGTCTACCGCGCAGTGCGGGACGACCAGGAGTATACGAGCGTGGTCGCGATCAAGCTCCTCTGGCCCGGATTTGATCGCCAGGAGATTCTGCACGGATTCCGCCAGGAGCGGCAGATCATGGCCGATCTCAGCCACGCCCACATTGCCCGATTGCTCGATGGCGGGACGACCGAGGATGGCTGGTCATATTTTGTGATGGAGTTTATCGACGGCCAGCCGCTGACGACCTACTGCAATGAGCGTCGGCTGTCGATCCAGGCGCGGCTCGAGCTCTTCGAGCAGGTCTGCGACGCGGTGGCCTATGCGCACCAGCAGAAGATCATTCACCGCGATCTCAAGCCGGGAAACATCTTTGTCACCAATCCGCGCGGTCCGGACAGCCCGGAGGTCAAGCTGCTCGATTTCGGCATTGCGAAGATCTTCGATCCGACATTGAATTCGATCAGACAGAGTGTCTCTGGCAACCAGTTTCAGGCCATGACCCCGGAGTATGCCAGTCCGGAGCAGGTCAGGGGCCGGGAAGTCGATCCATCGAGTGATATCTATTCACTGGGTGTCGTACTCTATGAATTGCTGACCGGCGTTCATCCCCTGCGGAGATTCTCCACGGAGGCGCGTCCACTGCTGGAGACATTTCAGGCCATCTGTTCTGATGAGGTGATCGAGCCGAGTCGGATCTGGGAGGGCCGGGACGGCCAGGCAGAGGAGCCCACTGCGCCGTCGATCCACAATAACGTGGAGGCGACTCCGGCGCTGTTGCGAAAGCGTCTGGCTGGAGACCTCGATTCGATCATCCTCAAGGCAATGCGCCAGGTTCCGGCGGAGCGTTACTCAACCGTCGTCGAGTTGGCCGATGATCTGCGCCGGTATCGAGAGAAGCGTCCGGTCCTCGCCCGACGGGGCGCCTTTGCCTACTCGCTGCGCAAACTGTTGCGAAAGTATCGTACCCCCCTGCTCGTCTCCAGTCTCGTGCTGGTGGCCACCATTGTTGCCGCGGTTGGAATCTATCGAGAATACCGACGGGTGCAGCTGGATCGTCAGGAGCGGCAGCAGCGTTACGCTCTCCGCATGGCGTCGGCCCGGGAGGCGCTGGTCGCCGGGGACATGGGACAATTTGAGAGTCGGTTGAATGAGGTCAGAGCGGACGAGTATCCGTCGGCCGCGATGCTCCCTGGATTTGAGTGGCGCCATCTCTGGCAGTTAATGCATCACGAGAAACTATCCCTTACCCACGTCAATGAAATCGTCTATTTCTTCGATTATGACGAGAAGGGGTTGATCGGAACCGTCGACTGCCGGCAGGTGATGGATGATCCCAATCCACGGCTGCGCTTCGATGGCTGCACCTTCCATCTCTGGGATAACCAGACCGGTCAGGAGGTCTTCACCCGGGCGATCGACCAGCCATTGCGCTCCCTCATCTTTGTTCACAATACCCGGCTGGAGAACAACGGGTCCGAAAAGGATCTGCTGATTCTTTACAGCGATGAGTTCAAGCAGGTCTGGGATCTCGATACACTCGATCTCCGCGTCGCGTGGAGCCGCAACCTCGCCGACTCGACTCCGGTGCGGATGCTTTCGCCGCAGTTTGATGCGTGGGCGACCCGCGAGGGGGCGTTGGTGCTGAACGGGATCTTTGATGATCGGCCGCGGGTGACCTTGCCGGTCAACTCCGTCAAACTCGATGAAGTGATCAAAGCAGAGCAGGGGGGGCTAACCCTGGTCAAGGAGGAGTTCAACCAGATTACGGCCTGGGACCTGCCGTCGCAGCGTCGGCTGGCGAAGTTCGACCTGGAAGGGCGGATTGGTCAGGTTTATGCCGACTGGAGAGCACAGCGGTTGATCGCCATCAGTGGTGGCGAGAACAAGGGACAGTCCAAGAATCTCAGTGTGTGGGATCTGCGCAACTTGCGAAGGACTGGCCTTGCCAGCGAGCAGGAAGGTGCGGTGATGGTCTTTCAGGTGGTGCCAAACGAAGATCGGCTGGTGGCCGGGCTGCAGAGTGGGCAGGTCACGGTGCGGGAGCTGCCGACATTGCGGATGCTGTCAACTTTCCGGGCCCACGAGGACTGGATCACCGATCTGCTGGCGCTCAATGACGAGAAGCGCCGACTCTACCTGACGGCAAGTAATGACCAGACCGTCAAGATCTGGGATGCCCAGACCAATAGTCTGGTAACGGAGTTGCGTGGCCACAGTAGCGATGTGACCCGACTGATATTGAGTAATGACGAGCGACGTATCTTCAGTTCATCTCGCGATCGCACGCTTAAGGTCTGGGATCTGGACGTCCTGCTCGAGCCGAAGGTGATCAAGGCCCACGACAAAAACATCTTTACAATAGCCTTCTCCCCGGATGGAAAGCGGCTGGCCAGCGGAAGCGAGGTCGGAGTGGTCAAGATCTGGGATGTGGCGACCGGCAAGCCGCTGGTCACCC
>JBEAVZ010000491.1:0-4673 GCA_041160645.1 Acidobacteriota bacterium | reverse complement strand
GTCATAACAGGTAGTAATCTTTTGGGTGGAGCGGCTTACGGGACTTCCTGCTGTCTTCCTGATGACTGGCCGGAGCGTCTCGCCGACTTGGCGTCGGCCATTGTGGGAAGAGGTCTCCCGGTGGACCGGAGGGGATTGGTGACAGTTGCTGATAACTATTGAGTTGAACAGTGATTAGATGAATAATGATGGGCATGCACGAAGCCGCCATTGTTCGCCGAGTCATCGCGATTGCCGAAGCGGAAGCCGGGCAGGTGGCCGCGGCGCGGATTGGGCTGATCAAGTTGCGTGTCGGCGAGTTTCGCGGCGTAGCCCGGGAGGCGCTCGAGTTCGCCTTTGGAGTGTTGAAGGGGGGAACGATGGCCGCCGCGGCCCGTCTCGAGGTCGAGACGATCCCGTTGCGCATCGCCTGCCAGGATTGTGGTGAGTTCCGCGTCACGATGGAGGATCTGCGCCTCAGCTGTCCGGGCTGCGGCGGCCCGGCGATCATCATTTCCGGACGTGAACTCGAGGTCGAGTACCTGGAGTTTGAGGAGGAGCCATTGATCGTGAACGAGGAGGGTGAGCGATGCATCGGGTCGTGACAGAGGCAGGCATCATGGATGCCAACGATAAGCTGGCAGACCACAATCGGGACCATTTCCGGGAGAAGGGCGTCTTTGTCGTCAATCTCATGTCCGCGCCGGGGGCCGGGAAGACCTCCGTGCTCGAGCAGACGATCGTTCGATTGCGGGAGTGGTGCCGGATCGGGGTGATCGAGGGGGATCTCATGACTACCTACGATGCTGATCGGATCAGCGCCCTCGGAGTTCCGGCCTTTCAGATCACCACTGGCACGGTCTGCCATCTCGATGCCGCGATGATTCACCACACTCTGGCCAGCTTCGATCTCGACGGTTTGGATCTGCTGGTGATCGAGAACGTGGGAAATCTGGTCTGTCCAGCCGAGTTCAACCTCGGCGAGGATCTGAAGGTGATGGTCTTCAGTACAGTCGAGGGAGCAGAGAAGCCGAAGAAGTATCCATTGATGTTCCACGAGGCCGAGGCTGTTCTGCTCAATAAGACCGACCTGCTTCCATATGCAGGCGTGAGTCTGGATGAGTTGTGTGACAATGTGCGGGATGTCAATCCGGAGGCGGGGATCTTCCCGGTCTCCTGTCGGACCGGAGAGGGGATCGAGGCATGGGTAGAGTGGCTGAAGACGAGAATGGAAGAGTCGCGGAGGGCGCGATGAGCCAGTCCGCGCTGATTCTTGAACGTGAGGATTTCCGGCATCTGCTGGCCGCGCTGGGGGCGGAGGGGCGGACCGTGATCGGACCGACGTTGCGCGACGGGGCAATCATCTACGATGAGATCTCGCGTGTCGAGGATCTGCCGATTGGCTGGCGTGATGAGCAGTCACCGGGACGTTACCGGGTGGAACGGAGCGACCGGCCGGCCCTCTTCGATTACGTGGTCGGGCCGCAATCGTGGAAGAAGATCCTTCATCCGCCGGCGGTGAAGCTCTGGTCGGCCCGGCGGACGGCGGAGGGTTTCACGATCGACGCGCCCGTCGAGCCGCCGCGGCGATATGCCTTTCTTGGCGTGCGGGGGTGTGAGATGGAGGCGATTGCCCGGCTCGACCGGATCCTTCTCGAAGGGGAGTACGTCGATTCGACCTATGCCGCGAATCGCGAGGGGCTTTTCCTGGTGGCCGTCAATTGTGGGCGGTCAGGCGGAAACTGTTTCTGTACCTCGATGGGGACCGGGCCGCGGGTCAAACGCGGTTACGACCTCGTGCTGACGGAGTTGATCGATGCGGAAGGCCACCGGTTTCTGCTCGAGGCGGGGAGTCTTCGGGGCGAACGGATGCTCGCGGAGCTGCCGGTCAGGATTGCCGCGGAGGCGGAGCAGACGGCGGCGACCGCGCTGATCGAAGCGACTGCCGCTGGAATGGGTCGCCAGGTGGAGACGGCCGGTCTGCGCGAGTTGCTGCGTGAGCAGAGCAATAGTCCGGTCTGGGAGGAGGTGGCCCAGCGCTGTCTGACCTGCGCCAACTGCACCATGGTCTGCCCGACCTGCTTCTGCAGCACGGTCGAGGATGTGACCGATCTGACGGGGGATCATGCCGAGCGCTGGCAGAAGTGGGACTCCTGTTTCACGATGGACTTCTCTTACCTGCACGGCGGGAGCGTGCGGCAATCGACCCGTTCGCGCTACCGTCAGTGGCTGACCCACAAGATGTCGACGTGGATCGATCAGTTTGGAGAGCCGGGCTGTGTCGGGTGTGGGCGTTGCATCACCTGGTGTCCGGTTGGCATCGACCTGACCGCCGAGATCAGGGCCATCCGCGAGGCGAGTCCGGCGTCGACAAATGGGGGCAGATCATGAGTGCCTCGTCAATCGAGAAGATCATCGCCAGCCATCCCTTCTTCGCCGGCCTTGCCGCGGAGTCGCTTCGTTTGGTGGCGGAGAAGGCCCGCCTGGTCGAGCTTCCGGCCGGCGAGGTCATCTTTCACCAGGGTGAGGCGGCCGAGCGATTCTACCTCATTCGCACGGGGCGGGTCGCGCTCGACGTCTACACCCCGCGGCGGGGCCGCTACACGATTCAGACGATTGAGAACGGCGAGATTCTTGGGTGGTCATGGCTGGTTCCTCCCTACCTGTGGCGGTTTGATGCCCGGGTGATCGAACCGGTCGAGGCGATCGAGCTGGATGGCCGACGCTTACGCGAGTTGGGCGAGGTCGATCACGACCTTGGCTATGAGTTGTACAAACGTTTTGCGACACTGATCGGTCGACGCCTCGAGTCGACGCGCATCCAGTTGATGGATCTCTATGGCAGCAGTCATTGACAACAGGATCGACCCGATGATTCCGGTTCGTTACCGGATCGGCAAGGTGCGGCGGGAGACTCACGACACCTTCACGCTCGAGCTGCACCGGCTCGATGGCCAGCCCCCACTTCGTTTTCGGCCGGGGCAGTTCAACATGCTCTATCTGTTTGGCGTCGGCGAGGTGGCGATCTCGATCAGCGGTGATCCGGATGACCATGAAAATCTCGTTCATACGATTCGGGCCGTCGGGACGGTCACCAAGTCTCTCGAGCATCTGGGGCCGGGGGAGGTGATCGGGGTGCGTGGTCCGTATGGTCGGGCGTGGCCCGTCGAGGAGTCACGGGGGCAGGATGTCGTCCTGGTCGCCGGAGGGATTGGCCTCGCCCCGCTGCGGCCAGTGATCCATCATCTGTTGGCGCGGCGGGCCGACTATGGGCGGATCGTGCTGCTCTATGGGACGCGGAGTCCTGCCGACATCCTCTTTCGTCGCGAGCTTGAGAGATGGCGGGCCCGGCTCGATCTCGACATTCTGGTGACGGTTGACCGCATGGCTGAGGACTGGCGCGGCAGTGTCGGTCTGGTGACGACGTTGATCGGCCGCGCGCCCTTCGATCCCGCCCGCGCCACCGCGATGATCTGCGGTCCGGAGGTCATGATGCGCTACACGATGGCCGAGCTGCTCGAGCGCGGGGTGGCCAGCGAGTCGCTCTATCTCTCGATGGAGCGCAATATGAAGTGTGCTGTCGGTCTCTGCGGGCATTGCCAGTTCGGGCCGACATTCATCTGCAAGGATGGTCCGGTCTTCTCCGCGCCGGAGATGGCCGGGTTGCTCAATCTGCGGGAGGTCTGAGATGGCGGAGAAGAAACGCCCGAAACTAGCGGTCTGGAAGTTCTCCTCGTGCGATGGTTGTCAGCTGAGCCTGCTCGACTGCGAGGATGAGTTGCTGGCCCTGACCGACCACATCGAGATTGCCAACTTTCCGGAGGCGTCGCGTGCCGTCGTCAAGGGGCCATACGATCTCTCGCTGGTCGAGGGGTCGATCTCGACGCCGCACGATGTGGAGCGGATTCAGCAGGTGCGGCGTCTCTCAAAGCATCTCGTGACGATTGGCGCCTGTGCGACGGCCGGCGGCATCCAGGCGCTCCGCAACTTCACTGACGTCCGCGAGTTGATTCCTCTCGTCTATGCCCGACCGGAATATATCAGCACACTCAGCCATTCGACGCCGATCTCCAGCCACGTCTTCGTCGACTTTGAGCTGAATGGCTGTCCGATCAACAAAACCCAGCTTGTCGAGGTGATCAGCGCCTTTCTGCACGGCCGGAAGCCGGTCACCCCGGGCTACAGCGTCTGTCTCGAGTGCAAGCGGCGGGGCAATGTCTGCGTGACGGTGGCCCATGGCGAGCCATGTCTGGGCCCGCTGGTTCATGCCGGATGTGGCGCGATCTGCCCGACCTACCATCGCGGCTGCTATGGCTGTTTCGGGCCGATGGAGACTCCCAATCCCGCGGCGTTGACCGAGATGTGGCTGGCCGGGGGAATGGCAGCCGACGAGGTGGTCCGGAGGCTGCGTGGGTTTACCGCCGCCGCTGAACCCTTCCGCAAGGAGAGTGAGCGCCATGAAAAATAGGACGATCAAGGTTGGCTATCTCGCCCGGGTCGAGGGAGAGGGAGCGCTTCAACTGCGGGTGAAGGGGAATGAGGTCACCGATGTCCAGTTGCAGATCTTCGAGCCGCCCCGCTTCTTCGAGGCCCTCCTGCGGGGAAGGAGCTACCACGAGGTTCCTGACATTACCGCCCGGATCTGTGGCATCTGTCCGATTGCCTACCAGATGGGATCGATCCAGGCGATGGAG
>JBEAVZ010000481.1:0-2760 GCA_041160645.1 Acidobacteriota bacterium | reverse complement strand
CCAGGAGATGGCGGATGACATTGGCCGTTACCTTCGCGAGCAGATGCCGATCTGGCGGGAATCATACGGCGGAGTCGAAGAGATGAAGGTGGCCGTGATGGGTTGTGTCGTCAACGGGCCGGGTGAGTCGAAGCACGCCAACATCGGCATCAGTCTGCCAGGCACCGGAGAAGATCCGCGGGCGCCGGTGTTTGTCGACGGAAAACTGCGAACAACGCTGAAGGGTCCCAACATCGTCCCGGATTTTATCGAGATCCTCAACCAGTATGTCGAGTCACGGTACGGGAGACGGGCGGGCTAATCAAGCGACAGACCTGATGACAGAAGGCGGAAGAGTCCAACTCCTCCGCCTTTTCGCTTTTCGCGGGCCTGTGAACTGGTCAGGAGGATTCACCGCCGCGTCTCTGCCGCTGCCGGTCACTCCAGTCAGGCGGCGCCAGCAGATGGGCAAGCCGCTCAGACCAGGAGCGACTTGCGGCGATATCCTGCCAGATATCCGACCATAAATGAAAGGCGACAAAGAATGGATTGGTCGAAGTGACCGGATGAATGACCCCGTAACGAACCGGCTCGATCTCGGGCGTGAAGGTCCCAAAGATCCGATCCCAGATGATCAGCGTGCCGCCATAGTTGCGGTCGATGTAGGCGGGGTTGGTGCCGTGGTGAACACGATGGTGCGCGGGGGTGTTGAAGACCCACTCGATCCAGCCAGGAAGCCGTCTCACCATCTCAGTGTGGATAAAGAACTGGTAGAAGAGGTTGAAGGCATAGGTGGTGAGGATCGCCTTGGCCGGGAAACCGATCCAGGCCAGACCGATGAAGAAGATCCAGTCGACCAGTGGCTCAAGCGGCGGCTGACGCAAGGCCACCGAGAAGTTCATGCGCGCGGAGGAGTGATGGGCCTCGTGGATCGCCCAGAGAACTCTGAGGCGGTGGCTCGCCCAGTGGAAGAGAAAATAGCCGAAATCGACCCCCAGAAAGAGGACCAGCCAGCTCAGCGGACCATCGCCAGCCAAGCGTGGTCCGCGGGCGCGAAACCACTCGAGGGCGGTGATGATGAAGATCGCCTTGCCAACAACGCCGCAGGTGAACTGCATGGCCACCAGCGCATAATTGGCAAGCGAGTCACGCCACTCGTACTTCTCTGCGCCACGCTTGCGCCACCACCCCATCTCGAGGCGGATGATGATCGCAAAGAGTGAGAAGGCAATACTGACGATTATCCAATCGGTTCGGTCCATAACTTGAATCCTCAGGGCAGGCCACGGAGGTTTCAGACTCTCTCGACCTCGACGAGGGCATCGTAGAATGTGGCCGCCGCGCCAAGATCGGTCAGGGCCTGCGAGGTGACATCGTTGGCGTTGGCCCCGTCGGTAGTCAGCTTCTTCCACCAGATGGAGAGGGCGACGACCACTCCGGGCCGGGCCTTCTCCGTAACTCGGGCCCTCACGCGGAGCTCGCCACGTTCATTGAAGACACGCACCAGATCGCCATTTGTAATCCCCCTCGTCCCGGCATCGATCGGGTGGATTTCGAGGTGGGGCTCCTTCTCCGCCTTGAGAAAGGTGGGGAGATTGGCAAAAGTCGAGTTGAGAAAATTATGGGCGGGCGGAGAGATCACCGCCAGCGGATAATGGCTGGCCAGCTCCGGCGCACTGGCGACCGACTCGCGGGGTGGAACAAACGCAGGCAGCGGATCGATTCCCTGCCGGGCCAGCGACTCGCTGTAGAATTCACACTTTCCGGAGGGGGTCAGAAAACCGCCTTCGGCAAACGGGGCAAATCGTTCCGGGAGATTGAGCCGCATCCAGCCCCGCTGCGCCAGTTCATCAAACTCGATCCCCTGCATATGCGGATGGGGTGAATCGATCGCCTGGCGGATCAGGTCCTCATCCGAATCGTCAAAACAGTCTTCGGTAAAACCCATGGCGCGGGCAAGGCGTCGAAATACTTCCGTATTCGGCAAGGCCTCCCCGAGTGGCGCAATCGATGGCTGATTGAGAACGACATAGAGATGTCCATAGGCCCGATGGACATCATGCTGCTCCAGCTGGGTGGTTGCCGGAAGCAGAATATCGGCATAGTCTGCCGTATCGGTCTGGAAGATCTCGTGGACGACGGTAAAGAGGTCCTCCCGCTCGAAGCCCCTGACCACCTTCCGCGAGTCGGGAGCGACCGCGACCGGATTGGAGTTATAGACGTAGATGGCCCGAATGGGTGGATCGAGCGGGGTCAGGCGATCCTCGACCGGATGATGTTCCGCATCCCGATTGAAGCTGACGGTTCGCCCCGCACCGAGGAGCGCATCGCCAATTGCCGACATATTGATCGTGCGGGGGTTATTCCAGATCAGGTCAGGACGGTGGAGAGCCGCCGTATTCATGCCAAAGGCCCCGGAGGTCGAGAGCAGGATTCCGCCCGCGGCATGGCGCCAGGCGCCGGTCAGCGCGGGCAGACAACTGACCGTCCGGACCGCCATCCCTCCGCCGGCGTGGCGTTGCATCCCGTAATTGAGACGAATCACGGCCGGGGTCGTCGTCGCATACTCGCGGGCCAGTCGCACGATCGTCGCGGCGGAGAGTCCGGTGATGGCCGCCACCCGGTCCGGATCATAAGCGCGAACCCGTTCGCGCAACAGATCATAGCCGAGGGTGTAACGGTCGAGGTAGTCCTGATCGACCAGATTCTCGGAAATGATGACGTGCATCATCCCGAGGGCGAGAGCGCCGTCAGTCCCGGGCATGATGGCCAAGTGCTCAT
>JBEAVZ010000469.1:0-20997 GCA_041160645.1 Acidobacteriota bacterium | reverse complement strand
CTTCCCAGCGGGGCAGGTCGAGTCCCCGGTGGGATTGCGCTTTTCAGGGCATCGACCGAGGTGGTATGTTCAGTCCTGGTTCCGCCTTAGGGGAATTGACGAAAAGAACGGAAAGAAAGAGGAGTGCATGCGGATAACAAAGGTCTACACAAAAACGGGTGATACAGGCGAGACGTCGCTGGTCGACGGGCGCCGGGTCAGCAAGGCGGATCCGCGGGTCTGCGCCTACGGAGATGTTGATGAACTCAACTCGATGCTCGGGCTGGCGCGCATCGAACTGACCGATCCCGAGCTGAACGGGCTGCTTGGCACGATCCAGAACGAACTCTTCATTCTTGGCGCCGATCTGGCAACCCCGCTCCCGATGGCCGTTCCGCGCATCGACGACCAGCACGTTCGCGGACTGGAAGAGTTGATCGATCGACTCATGGCCGAACTGGAGCCGTTGCGGGAGTTTATTCTGCCGGGCGGCACCCGGGCAGCCGCCCTGCTCCACCTGGCGCGCACGATCGCCCGGCGCGCGGAGCGGCTGGTCGTCACCCTCGCCGCGCAGACGGAGATCAGCCAACCCGGGCTGATCTATCTCAATCGCCTCTCGGATCTGCTCTTCGTCATGGCGCGGATCGCCAACAAGCGGGCCGGAACTCGCGAGGCCTCCGCCGACTTCAGCGCCCGCACCAGGTAGAACCATGCGCGTGACTCTCCTCGTCATTATTCTGTTGATGGGGATGCTGCTCCCGCCGGCGCCGCGCGCCGGAGTGGCGCCCGGGCGGCGCGTCAGTCAGACCTTCCAGCGGCTGAATCGTGCGGCCCAGTGGAAGCGCACCGGGACGATCCCGCTCCGCTTCCACGCCCATCATCCGCAGGGGATGGTGCGGATTGGCGCTGACTTCTACCTGTCGGCCGTCGAGGTGACCCGCGCCACCAGCCCACACCCATCGACCTCCCCGCGTGGACGGTATGACCGCGACGAAGGGGCCGGGATCGGCCACCTCTTCCGGTTCAGTCCGGAGGGGCAGCTGATCTCCGATCTGCCAATCGGAGAGGGATCAATCTACCACCCGGGGGGCATCGACTTCGATGGGCGCTATCTCTGGGTGCCAGTCGCCGAGTACCGGCCGGATAGTCGCTCGATCATCTACCGGATCGATCCGGCGAAACCTACCCCGACCATCCGGGAGATGCGGCGTCTCGATGACCATCTGGGCGGGATCGTCCACTGGACCGAAGCCCGGACCCTCTTCGGCCTCAGCTGGGGAGCGCGGCGGTTCTATCTGCTGCCGCTCGACTCGCCGCGGCGCCAGATGCAGCCTAATCCGTCCTTCTATATCGACTATCAGGATTGCCACTACCTTGGCGGGGGCGAAGCGATCTGCGGCGGGCTGCGCCAGTACCGGCGGGAGAGTGACGGGATGAAACTGAGTCTGGGCGGGCTGGAGCTGCTCGACCTGCGCACGGGGCGCGCAGTCCACCAGCTCCCCGTTGAGCAATGGACGGAAACGGGCCGTCCGATGACCCAGAATCCCTTCTGGATTGAACCCCTGCCCGCCCCGGCAGAGGGCCTGCGCGCCTACTTCCTGCCGGAGGATGGGCAGTCGACACTCTACATCTACGAGATCCGCCCCGGCAGCTGACCAGCCGCACCACGGGCTGATCAGCTGCCGGACCGGGGTCATCACATCTCTCCGGTATTTCCGTAATACGGCGGCGGCGGAGGCAGCTCTTTCCGCTTCTCGAAGAGCGGAATCGCGAGAAGTCCGCCGAGAACCGTGAAGCCGCCCTGGATGATCGCCTGGGCGATGAGGATCGGCAGCGAAGAGAGCAGCCGCCCGACCGCACTCATCTCCCCCGCCTGGGCGATGGCCGTCGCCATCGCGTCCTGCAGCTCTGGATTATTGAGCCGGCCGGCGACGTTCTCCATGAGACGCATCGAGACATCGGTCGCAAACCCACTGAGGATGATCGGTATCGCGACGATGGTAAAGACGAGGGCGGAGATTGCTCCGGCAAAGAGTCCGATCCGCGCCCCGTCAGCGGCCTGGAGGGGCCGGTTGGAGTTGTTGATGGTTATCTTGACCGCCACCGCGCCCCCAACCAGTGCCCAGCCGCAGAAACAGCAGTTGAGGGCACTGATGCCGGGGAGGGCCGAGGCGATCCCCACGATGAGCCCTCCAACCAGCGCGGGCTGCTTCCAATCAAGATCATTATTCATGCCGATTATCTCCTGTCTGGTAGGGCGCACTCCCCCGCCGCCATTCGTCGCCAGCGGCGAGAATGGTTGGGGTCAGGTAGAGGGCGAGCGCGATACCGGCAAGACCACCGGTAATCGTGCGGGTTAGAAAGGTGTTCGTCCGCAGTCCAAGCAGATCGAAGGCCACATCGGCCAGCATCGGGAGCAGAGCGAGGGCCAGCCACCCTTTTGAAAGCCCGGCCGGCCGAAGCCAGCCTCCGTGGAGTCGGGTCAGCGGATGGAGCAGCAGGCCCGCCAGCCCGCCGACATAGATCGCGGTGCAACGCGAACAGACGGCGAGGGGGAGCCCCGCAATCTCCCACGAACGCTCCGGAATCTGGTGGCAGATGATCGAGAATGACTGGTATCCGATCTGGGCCAGGGTGAATTGCCCCGCGGCCATCAGCCAGGGTGGCAAACAGATGAGAACAATCCAGCCGAGAGCGAGGATGATCGTGAGCAGATAGATCTTCAGCCTCCTTTTGCAACCATTCACCTTACACCCAGGCCACCTGACACCTGGCCGTCCGGCCCCCATCCGCCGCCGGGGCGCCCGTCTCGACCCCGCTGCTACTCATTCCGCCCATCGAGGTGCGGGTCGAAACAGCCGCGACAGCGGGCCTCGTAGGCGCCACTGGCCCCAACGACCACCCGCTCCTGGCTCTCAAAGAGCCGCTGGGTATAGCTCGCCTGGCCTCCGCAGCGCATGCAGATCGCGCGGGTCTTGGTGACATCCTCGGCGATCGCCAGCAGCAGGGGCATGGGCTCGAAGGGGCGGCCAAGGTAGTCCATGTCGAGGCCGGCAATGATCACCCGCTTGCCGAGATCGGCCAGCTGGTTGGCGACTCGGACCAGCTCATGATCAAAGAACTGTCCCTCATCGATCCCGACCACCTCGGTATCCATCCCGACGGCGGCGAGAATCTCGCTCGCCGTGGTCACCGCCAGCGACTCGATCTTCATGTCCGAGTGGGAGACGATATGCTCCTCTGAGTAACGAATATCGATGAGCGGCTTGAAGATCTGGACCTTGCGCCGGGCAATCTGGGCCCGCCGCAGTCTCCTGATCAGCTCCTCGCTCTTGCCGCTGAACATTGATCCGGTGATCACTTCAATCCAACCGGTTTCCGGCGCATGGCGATCCAACTTGATGATTCCTCCTCCCCGACAGCAATCTTTGACTTCGAATTCAAATCGGGGACAATCCGGTTTGCCCGATCCGCAAGGCATCAGTTATTTATGAGGTATTACACCAAATCCGGGACGTGTGCAAGGTGGCTATCCCACCGCGCTGATCAAGAGATCCAGGGTGTAGGAAGAGAGACCGATCGATGCCATTTTCAATCAGTTCACCCCGCCACAGTCAGGGATTCCACCAGGCCGCGGACCTGCTTCGCCAGGCGGCAGTCAGAACGGCGTTCGAGATCATCGATCGCCGCGCGAGCCAATTTACGGCCGAGCACGTGCGGATCTGTGAAATTCCCGCCCCCCCCTTCCAGGAGCAGGAGCGGGGAGACTACCTCGAATCCCGCTTTCGGGAGCTTGGCCTGACCGATGTACACCGCGACGAGGTCGGGAATGTGATCGGCATCTGGCCGGGCAAGATCGATGCCCCGCGCCTGACCGTCTTCTCCGCCCACCTCGACACGGTCTTTCCGGCCGGCACCGACGTCCGGGTTCGACAGGTGGGAAGCCGGCTCTGCGCTCCGGGCATCGGGGATGACTCCGCCGGCCTCGCCGCGCTGACCGGCCTGATCGAGCTGCTGCGTGACTCTGCCATCCAGCTCCGCACTCCGGTCGCTTTTGTGGCGACCGTCGGCGAGGAGGGGGAGGGCGACCTGCGCGGGGTCCGCCATCTCTTCACCGCCGGGCGCCTGGCCAACCAGATTGGCGCCTTCATCTCCTTCGACGGGACGGGAGTCGACTGGATCACCCACCAGGCTCTCGGCTCAAAACGCTACCGGATCCGCCTCGACGGCCCCGGCGGCCACAGCTGGGGCGACTTTGGCGTCGTCAACCCGGTGCACGCGATGGGACGACTGGTCGCCCGACTCGCCGACTACCCGGCCCCGCTCAATCCCCGCACCAGTTACAATGTCGGCCGCATCACGGGCGGGGAGAGCGTCAATGTCATCCCCATCACGGCAAGCGTCGACATCGATCTCCGCTCCGAGGCTGCGACTGAACTGTCGCGACTCGAAGATTTCCTGCTCGAGGCGCTCAACCAGGCCGTCAGCGCCGAGAACAGCCTGCGGGCCGCCGCTGGTCGACGGCTGACCAGCGAGGTGCGGGTCATCGGTTCACGCCCCACGGGCGAGATCCCGGCCGACCACCCGCTCGTCCGGGCGGCCATCGATGTCGCGACGACCCTCGGCATTCGCCCCTGGCTCAATCGCAACTCGACCGACTCGAACATCCCCCTCAGCCTCGGTATTCCAGCCATCACGATTGGCGCCGGCGGGGTCTCCGGCGATCCCCACCGCCTGAGCGAATGGTATGACCCCCGCGGCCGCGAACTGGGCTTCCGCCGGGCACTGCTGCTCTTGCTGATTCTGGCTGGTCTGGCTGAAGGGAAAGAAGGGTAACCCGGCAGGGCCTTCCCTGCCGGGGTCAGAAGGTCGGTTATCCGAGCTTGACGGCCTTGTATCCGCCCTTTGCCCGATCACGGAACCACCAGATGGCAAAGACGACGAAAGGAATGATCGCCATCAACGCCACCCGCTTGAACGACGCGGCATCTCCGATGCTGTCGCGCACCTTGCCCATATTGAAGATCACCACCCCCAGCATGAACTGACCGGCAAACCCCATCAGGCCCATGGTGAAGGCGCCCCCCTCCGGATAGCGCTCGGAGGTGATGCCGAGCATGGTCGGCCACATGAAGCAGACTCCAACATAGAAGACCGTTGCCGCCAGGTAGGCCGTCGTCGTATCCGAGGCGCTCGCCAGCAGGAAGAGTCCCACGCTGGCAATCGTCACCGAAGCCCACATCATCCCGATCGGCGAGATCCGGTGGGCGATCGGCCCGGCAAAGTAGCGCAGCACAAACATCAGCGCACTGCCATAGACGAGGATCAGAATGCCGCTCATCCCGGCCAGATTGCCAAGCACGGAAGCGACCATCTGTCCCGGCGCCAGCTCGACCGATGCGGTGATCATCATGCAGAGCAACAGCAGCAGAAATCCCGGACGAAGCGCCGCGCGGATCATCTCACCCGTCGAGATACCCGAGGCGACCCGCTCGGTCAGCGGGAACTTCTGACCAAAGATCAGAATTCCATAGATGAGGGTCGGAATGAGAATGATCCCCATCTGGATCTGCCAGCTCACGCCCGACTTGCTCAGCGCGAATCCAAGCAGCCCCCCAATGATCAGGCCTCCCGGCCACCACGCGTGCAGAACGTTGAGCTTGTGCGTCTTCTCATTTGGATAGAGCGTCGCGATGAGCGGGTTGATCACCGCCTCGACGAGCCCATTCCCGAAGCCGGCCAAGAGTGAGGCGATCGACATCATCAGGTAGCTCGGCGCACCAATAAAGCCGACGATACCGATAATGTGGAGGCCAAAGGCGAGGTAGAGCAGATTGCGCATCCCCAATCCATCGAGCATCGGCGAAGCAACGAGGATCGAGGTCGCAAACCCGAAGAAGGCCATGGTGGAGAGCCACCCATACTGGGCCCGCGAGCCGGTCTCGCTGAAGAAGCCGGCGAGAGCCGGATCGGCGAGGACCATATCTTCGACATTCCCACGCAGTGCAAAGATCATCGCTGTGACCACGAGCGACAGACAGCTGGCAATAAATAACCGTCGTTGGTTCATTCCAAGTCTCCTCTGGATATTGATCCGCTGATCGTCCCACCGACCGGGGCAACCGGACACATTCCCACAAGTTCCCGGCAAAGCCGGGCTCGACGAGGCGTCGATCGACATTCAATTCGTTACCGTAAACAAGGGTGAGAGAAAAACGGCGTGATTATGAATGGAAGAGTCAAAAATGGCAATCCCCAGCCCGGCGGAGCAGCCATCAGGGGACCATTTTTCGAGGGCAATCGGATTATGAACTCGCCTGACAATCAGGGGGGAGATAGGACTGATAGGAAGAATAGGACCGATAGGACCCATCGGACCTATCGGACCTATCGGATTTTTGTCAGATCGATCAAAGTGGTCTTACTGGTCTTACTGGTCTCACTGGTCTCACTGGTCTCACTGGTCTCACCAGTCCTATCATTCCTATCAGTCCTACCGGGCGGACGCGGAAAGATGGCGCCGCTACCCGCCATACTCCGGATAATCGATCTCGACCACCTCGCCGGGGCGGGCCGGAGCGGTGAGCGTGTTCAGAGCATCGCGCAGAACCCTCTTCTGCAAGTCGCGCATCCCTGGCCGGCCAAGGCTGTTTCCGATCCGGAACCCCTTCGGACTGATCGCCCGCGGCGGTCTCATCTGGGCCGAGACCTCCGGGCTGACCGTAATCAAAACCGTCGGAATTCCACGCATCTCAATCTCTCTTTGAACCGCGACGACCGTGCGGTGACAGACGTTCGGTCAGCCGCCGGTCAGAACAACGGCGTCGGCCTTCGCCTTCTTGTCGACATACTCGGCAATCGCCGGGGCCGTCTGCTCATACATCAGCTTGAGCTGCATCGTGTAGCCCATGTACCCGACGTGCTCACGCGCCACCTGACCGATCATCCCCTCCGTCGCCAGCTCACGCAGCAAATCGAGCGGGAAGACGACGTTGATGTCCTGATCGGCATCGGTATGGTCATAATGATGGTGGGTGACCATCAGATCGGCGATCGCATCATCTCCGCCAATCGCCCGGAAGGTCAGGTCTCCCAACTCATCGGCGATGTTGAACGGCTCCTGATCGACACGGTGAACGCCAGCCGCCGTCACCAGGGCCACCGTACACTTCGACAACTCACGATCGAGCGGTGTGAAAGGAACACACTTCCGCGAAAGCAGCGTCATAGGCTCAATAGTCTCCTTTGAAAACCGATCGCGGCGGAGGAACGATCACCAGGAGCTTCCTGCCCCAGGTCGTCGCTCCTCCGCCGCCAGCAGCACGGGCTAACTGCCCCGCGTGTGGCTACAGCTTACGGAGCACGTCGTGGATCACTTCGTTGTCCGGCTGCTTGCTGATCTCGTGGATGTCCTTAAAGACAACCTTGCCCTGCTTATCGATGATAAACAGCGCGCGCTCCGAGATGCCATCAGCGGTGCGATAGGCGCCAAATGATCTGGCAACCGCACCCTTTGGCTCAAAATCTGCCAGGAGTGGATAGTTGATTCCGCCAAGGCTCTTCGCCCAGGCGACGTGGCTGGGGATGGAATCGATCGAAATACCCAGAACCTGGGTATCTACGTCCGCGAAACGGCTCAAATCCGCTTCATAGGACGGCATCTGGACCGTTCAGACAGGGGTCCAGTCGAGTGGGTAAAAGGCGATGAACACGTTCTTGCTTCCCCGGAAGTCGGAGAGCTTGACGGTTCCGCCAAGGTGGCTCTTCAATTCGAAATCAGGAGCCATCTGACCTACTTCAACGCTCATAAGTTCTCCTGGTTATTGGTTACGTCTGGAAGACGCAGCAACCGGACAGGTTCGACCAGTTCCGCCTTCTCCCTGCAAACAATTTGTCGTCAAAGATACTTTTAAGTATCCCGGATGATTATAGTAACCGATATATTTGAAAACAAACCGATCTCCGGGCCGAAGGCCAGGCATGGGGCAAAATGGAGCAATTTACTTCTCCCCGATCTTCACCGGGCGCCATCGCGCCCCTTCCGGCGCCCGGACAGACCGTCGATTTCCCCCTTTACCTCGACCATTCCGATCAGATATCCTGACCCACTTCGCCGGTGGCCGGACTGGTCGCCGCCAGAAGTGGAGATTAATCCAGACGCGGAGATTAATGAAGCCAGGATTAATTTGGCCCTTGGCCATTAATTCCAGGAAGAATGTGGAACTATTCAGGGCAGTGCGCGTGATAAGCACTGGGTATCGGATTGGGTTGCTGACAAGCCTGGCTGAGCAATCCCCCGCTTCCCCGCCTTGCGCGTCCCGGGTCGTTGACATCAGTACACTGCAAGCCTCTGAATTTGCAGAGCTTAGCGCAGCGAGACCTGACCAAAACCAGCTCGCCCCGCCAAAGCGGCTCTTCTGCGAATTCTGCTTGTCGGCTTCGACCGGCCCCCTGAAATCTGATTATCATAACTTTGATTGACCGTGATCCACGCGTGACCCAGATTTTGACGTAACCATTAGCTCAGCAATGACACCTGTCACACTCAGCTCCGGACTTGAGTATTTGAACGAGCTGACTCGAGGTCAGGGGACGAAGAACAAGACTGCGACTGGCCAGATTACGCCAAGCCAGGCTGCGACAAGCCAGGCTGCGACAAGCCAGGTTACGCTAAATCAGATCACGGAAACATCGGAAATATCAGTTGGGGTGGCAGCCGGATTGGCTAAAGAGGAAACAGATTCAATGCCTGTCTCCGGTTCAGCCTCCGGGTCGATCTCCGAAATGGACGATCACTCGCTTCTGGCAGCAACGAGGGAGGGAGATGAGGCCGCCTTTCAGGAGATTGTCCGGAGGTACCGTAATCAGATCACCAATTATGTCTACCGGATGATCGATGATTATGACCGGGCTGTCGATATCGCTCAGGAGACCTTCGTGAGGGTCTCTATGAATATGGAGCGATACCAGGCAACCTATAGCTTTTCGACCTACATCTACCGGATTGCCCACAACCTGGCGATCACAGAGTTGCGGCAGCGGAAGCGGCGCCGGTTGATTCCCCTGCCAACGTTCTTTTCAGATAAGGATAGCGAAGAGGTCGAGGTCGATCTTCCGGATCAGGGCCAGGTTCTGGCTGATGAGGCCATGATCGCCAGTGAGCGCCGCCAGGCGGTGACGACGGCCATTGCCAGCCTCCCGGAGAAGTACCGGGCCGCGCTCGTCCTCTGTGACCTTGAAGAGAAGAGTTACGAAGAGATCTCTGAAGTGCTCGGTCTGCCGACCGGAACCGTCAAATCGCGGATCAACCGGGCCCGCAATCTTCTCAAAGAGAAGCTGCGTGAACTCCTCTGACGTCTGCCAACCCAATGGGCCAGCAGGCGCCGCGCAACCTGAGCAGAGATAAAGATTTTGTGAAGCCGAGTTATTAAATCCGAGTTATTGAAATTAACCGGTAAAGCAAGTCAGATCAGATTTGAAGTATCTGTCAAATATCTGGCCAATATCTGGCCAATATCTGGCAAGTATCTGGCAAATATCTAAGGTCTATGCGGCCTCGAGCCAATCAAACTGGAGAACTGAAGTTGATGAACTGTCAGAAGACAAGAGAAGCCATCGATGCGGGAATCAGCAAGGCCCTTCTGTCCAGCCACCTGGGCGGTTGTGCAGCCTGCGAGAGCTACTCAAATGAGCTCTCATCGCTGCTCTCTCTTCTCCGTGAGCAGCCGCGCGTCGAAGCGCCGGCCGATTTTGAGTTTCGGCTGAAGGCGCGGATTGCGCGGGCGCAGGCTGATCAGGCGACGGCCGCGGCTCTTCCGGCCTGGGCGACCAAGCTCTGGTCCGGCTCCTTCTCCTGGGTTCAGGCGACCGCGGCCACGGCGGCGGTGGCGCTGGTCGTCAGCGTCTCCACCTACCAGATCTACCAGAACAATCAGGTCGCTCCGGCAGCTACGCCAGCGGCCCCCTTCGTTGCACTTCACCAGGGTCAGACCGCAGTCGACAGCCCATCGACCGCCGTCAATTCCAGTCTGACCGTCGCGCCGTCAGTGGCGCGCGAGGCGGTCCGTCCGGCCCGCCTCGCGGCGAGCGTTGCCCAGTCGCCGGTGACGGAAGCGGCCACTCCGGGAGTCGACCCGGCGGCGGCGGCCAACTCGATGAATATCTTCAACGGTGAGCAGGGGCGGATGATCTCGACCTCATCGCAGATGATGCTCATCGGAGCCGAGGGATCGACCGGCGCCGGGGCTTCCGGCACGCGTGGCCTTGGTTACGTTCCATCGATTTAAGGATCAGCGTCAGGCAGATCGGCGTTGAGGGGATCCGCAGGGTAAACAGATAATGCGCTGAAGCTGGATACATATCCCCCCACCCGGTTAAATTGGTCAGGTTGAGTAAACTTGCCAATTTAGATTGTGGGCAGCCAGATCAGCAGACGAGCAGACTGGTCAGTGATTAGAGATACCCCGGAATTTGAACCGGAGCAGGGCTGCAGAGTGGGTGCCCCACGCTGCAGCCAATGCTTTTTTTATATTGTGAAAATCTCAGTGCCAATTTCACAGATCTACCGGAATATCCGCACAGGGGCAGACAGGAAGAGGATGGGGATTCTCCTTATTCTGTGGGTGTTAACCGGCCAGTTGCTGATGGCTGAAACGGTGCGCACGAATGAGCCGGCGCCAGTCGGGCGGCCGCCGCTTTCCCAGAGCAGGGGGCAGAGCCAGCGCCGGGTGGAGAAGAGTCCGGCGAAGCCGCCGGTTCGCCAGGGGCCGCTGCCGATGCTGCGCCAGGCCGAGCCAAAGGGATGGGTCTGGGTCACCCAGACGGTCGATATGGCCCGCCAGGTTGGTAACGAGCAGAGCATGATGACGCTCGACGGCGAGCCATTGCCATCGATGCTCAGAAGACGGGTCACGCTGGGGATGGTGCTCGATGATGAGGGGCACATCGCGACGCGGCTGATCGATGTCTCCCCGCAGAATCCGCCGGCGGCCGTCACCGTCCGGTCGATGGAGACGCGCTCGGTCAAGGCCAGTTTTATCGGCATGGATCTGGTCTCCGGCATCTGCATCCTGAAGGCTGAGCCGTCAGGCCTCACGCCGGGCAAGTTCTACACTCCGGCCCCCCTCCCCCTGCGGATGGACATCCGCCTCTACGGTTTCAACCCAAATCAGCGCATGACGCCCAATGCCTCGTCGGTCTACACCAACCCCCGGCGGAACATCTACGAGGGGCAGATCAGCAAGGCCGTCGACGACATTCGTTACCTCAAGACGAGTCCGATCTACTACCTGACCGCGCCGCCATTGACGGCGGCACAGGATGGGAGCCTGGTGCTGGGACCGGGAAATGGAGTCTTTGGTCTGGCCATCTATGATGGGAGCGGGCAGGGACGCCATCTGGTCTATCCGATCTCACGGATCAAGAGTCTGGCCGGGATGATCATCAGTTCAAGGCAGAGTCTCCGGTATGGCTGGTTTGGAGCGACGGGCATGGACATGAAGGTTGGTCCCCCATCGCCGACCTACCGTGCCTCGACCGACAATCTTGGGGTAAGAATCGTCGCCGTCGCTCCGGACAGTCCGGCCGATCAGGCGGGGCTGCGTCCGCGCGACATCATTCTGAGCGTGAACGAGCGGCGTATTACCAGCTATGCCCAGCTGGCGACCCTGCTCCGCCAATTTCCACCGGAGAGTGAGATTACTGTCCAGATCAGGCGGGGAGCGGAGACGAAGGTGCTGCGGGCGCGCCTCGTGCCATCGCCAGCCCTTGAACCGGAGCAGCAGCTGCTCACCTTTGCCCGGCAACTGGAGAGTATGGAGGACGAGCTGAAACGGCTCGCTCCCAGTGATCCGCGACGGCCATCCCTTCAGGATCGGGTCGTCAGGATGCGGACCTTTGTTAGTGCGATCACGGCTCCGGCGCCTCCCGAGATTCGATTGCGAGTCTTTCACGGTCTGGAGATACTTCCGCTGACTCCCCAGCTGATGAGATATTTTGGCGTGAGTCAGGGAGTTCTGGTGACGACCGTCGCGGGCAGTGAGGGGATTGGCCGGATGGTCAGGGCCGGGGACGTCATCACGAAGATTGGTGAGACTGAGGTGACCGACGTCGTCACGCTGCTCAACGGTCTGGGGGGAACGGGACGCCCAATCGAATTGACGATCATCCGAAACCGCGTCGAAGAACGGATAACGCTTAATTAATAATTCTGTCGGCGAAGGGCCGGAGAGCTGCGCTGACTGAGGATAGAGCCTGTCTGATCCCCACTTTGACAGACTTTGACTATCATTCCCGACCTGCTATCCTTGGAACTTATTACGCCAGCGGGCGAAGAGTTTGGCAGAACAGCAGGAGATCGATGTCAGCAAAAGTTACGGTCATTATCTACATACTGGTCACCCTGGAGATAGGGGTACTGCTGTTGTTCCTTCCGTGGTATTCCCAGTTCTGGGAGGAGAACTTCTTTCTCTACCTGATGGCCGAGAAGTTGAACGCCTCGTGGCTGCCGACCTTCATCACCAGTGGATGGGTGCGCGGCGGGGTCTCGGGACTGGGTCTCTTCAATATTGTGACCGGCATTCGGGAGATCATCAATTTTCGGCAGAGCGTTGCGGCGCTCAATCAAAGACTCTCCCGATCGAACCATCCGGTCCAACCTGCCCAATCTGTCCACCCTCAACTAAAGACCAATGAAGATCACCGGGAGACAACGGATCATCCTTCCCCACCAGGCGAGACTGGTCTATCTGATCACCAATCGACAGAGCTTCCGCCGCGGGTCCAGTCCCAGTGAGCATTCGGGTCCCGGTGAAGCTTCGCCCGGGCCAGCCGCGGGTCGTGACAGTCAACTGGAGGCGATCGAGCGGGCTTCCCGCGCCGGTTGTCAGCTGATCCAGATCCGTGAAAAAGACCTTGGAGCCCGTGAGCTGACCGATTTTACCCGAGCGGCAATCGCCGTCGCCCGTCCCGGAGGGGCGCGAGTCCTGGTCAACGACCGGCTCGATGTGGCGCTGGCGAGTCAGGCTGACGGGGTGCATCTGCGCCAGACCTCCCTGACGGCGGCGGCGACCCGGCAGGGCGCGCTAATGGCCGGACGCCCGGATCTGCTGATCGGTGTCTCGACCCACTCGCTGGCAGAGGCGCAAAAGGCGGAGCGTGAGGGTGCCGATTTCATCGTCTGCGGTCCGGTCTATCCAACCCGGTCGGGGCGAGTGGATGGTCCCAGCAAACAACCAATCGGTCTGGAGAACCTGGTCCGGATCTGCGCGACGATCAGGATTCCGGTCATCGCGCTGGGGGGCCTGAACGCGGACAACTTTGAGGTAGCCCTCGAAGCCGGCACCGCCGGCATTGCCGGAATTGCACTCTTCCAGAATCTGACCACCATCGAGACGACTGTAGCCCGGCTGCGGGCCGGATCATCAGTCGACCCGTCATAACTCGGCATCGGCGAGAGGAGAGTTGATGAGTAGAAACCGTTCGGCAGCGCTGATCATCAGGCTGGTCGTGGCTATTATCACCGCTGGATCGTTAGGCCTGGCCCAGAGTCCCCCTGATCAGCAGAGAATCGAGGAGGAGTCACTCCGCCATTTCCAGGCTATTCTGCGGCTCGACACGAGCAATCCCCCCGGCAATGAGCGCCTGGTGGTCGATTATCTGCGCAGTGTGCTGGAGAAGGAAGGGATCGAGACCAAGGTCTTCGCGCGTGATCCGCAACGCCCCAATCTGGTCGCGAGGTTACGCGGCAGCGGACGATTGCGGCCATTGCTGATCATGGGCCACACCGATGTCGTGCCGGTCGATGCGACGAAGTGGAAGTTCCCGCCATTTGCGGCGACTCGCGACGGTGGTTACATCTATGGTCGCGGCACGGTCGATGACAAATTGAGCGTTGCCGCTGGCTTGATGACGATCCTTGAACTGAAGCGACGGGGAGTCGAGCTCGATCGTGACGTAATCTTCCTTGCCGAAGCGAGCGAAGAGGGCGGCGGACCAAATGGCATTACCTTCATGGTAGAGAAGCACTGGCCGGAGATCGAGGCCGAGTTCTGCCTCGCCGAGGGGGGCGGCGTGGTCCGGAGCGGTAATCAGATCCGTTTCGCGACCGTGGCGACGACGGAAAAGATTGCCCATACGATTCGCCTCGTCGCCCGGGGAGTGGCCGGCCATGGCTCGGTTCCGCTGCGCAGCAACGCGATCGTGCACCTTTCGCAGGCGATCGCCAGAATCGCCGCTTTCCGGACCGATCTTCGTTTGAACGAAACGACCCGGATCTACTTTGAGCGGATGGCGAACCTGAGCACGCCGGAGGAGGCCCGCCGGTTCAGAGCGATTCTCGGGGAACGCAACAGCGAAGAGGCGCAGGAGTATCTGGCGATCAACCAGCCACGCCTCTATTCGACCCTCCGGACCTCCATCTCCCCGAATATCATCAAAGGCGGATATCTCCGCAACGTGATCCCTTCCGAAGCAGAGTCGACCCTCGATATTCGCGCCGTTCCGGATGAGGATATGTCAGCGCTGCTCGAACGGCTGCGCCAGGTCGTTGACGATCCGGCGATCAGCTTCGAGAAGATTCTTCCCAATGCGACGCGTCCGGCGGCGCCGCCATCACGACTGGACGCCCCGGCCTTCAAGGTGATCGAAGGACACTACCGCCGACTCTACGGCGCAACCACCCTCCCAACCATGATGACCGGGGGAACCGACATGGCCTATCTCCGCGCGCGGGGTGTTCAGTGCTATGGAATCGGCCCATTGCTCGACAGCGAGGATGGGCCACTCGGGTACGGGGCCCACAGCGACCAGGAACGAATACTGGAGGACTCTTTCCACAAGTTTGTCCGGTTTCAACACGCCGTGGTGCTGGAGCTGGCGGGGAGAACGTCTGGTGATCGGTAGGAAGCAACGATCGAGCCATCTCTTGATTGTCCCGGCGCCTCGACTGCTCCCGGGTTGAAAGCAGACTTGACCAGCCGGTGTGGAGACAAGCCGAGGGGCCAGTGAGCAGTATCACTGGCCCCTCGCGCTGTTTCAAAGACTGGTTGCCGTCGTCCTCAGAGACGATTGTTAGGGGTGTAACGATCGGTAATCAGAAATACCGGCACGACGCCAGTGGGACGATAGACACCGGAACCGGTGAAGAGACAGCGGTTGTAGATCATGTCGGCGCGCTTGTCATCAACGAGACGGATCTCGCAGCCGCGACGGGTAACCATCCCGCGACCGTAGCGCTCCTCGCCCGTGTCCCCCCTTCGGAAGAGGTAGTCGCCGGTGAAGGAGTCGAAGAGGAAGAGATGGCGCGCGCGGTCATCGATGAGGATCACGTCCCAGACTCGCACATAGAAGGTGGTCGAGTCGGTCAGTCCACAGATATCGGTCGCCGTACAGGTGACCTGCGTCGAGCCAACCGGGAAGACCTTCCCGCCATACCGACTGCAGACAACGGTCACCCCGGGGACGTTGTCGGTCGCGGTGGGGGTCGCAAAATTGACCACCACCCCCTCCATCGAACCGGGGCGGTAGTTGATGGCCAAAATATCGGTCAGCGGCGTGATCACCGGTGGGGTGTTGGTTCCGACGACGACGTTGCCGGCCTCGTTGTTATCGAGGAACGGATCGCCCGTGCGAGCGGTGACCAGCGCCGCATCGCGCAACTGATCGCCAGTGCAGGTGTCATCATTGGCCGCGGCCACGATTGTCATGACCTCGCTGGCTCCTGCCACAAGAGTGGGAATCAACAGGCGCTGCTCGCCTCCCTGCACGACACAGGGAATACCCGCCGTGGTCACACAGGAGACCATGGTCATCTTCGTCGGGAGCGTATTGCGGACCACCACATTGGCAGCGCCATCCGGCCCCAGATTGGTAACCTGCACCGTGTAGGTGATCTGCGCCCGCGCGGCGGCCGTGTTGGCGGAAGCCTGGAGGCTGACGCCCAGATCGGCAAATCGTGGTTGTTCGGCCAGGATGACGGAGATTGTGTTATCGACAAAGTCGCTCGTGACCAGATCGACTCGTCCGTCACGGTTGAAGTCACCCAGCGCCACATCGTAGGGGCTGCGACCCGTCGCAAAACTGTTGAGATGGGTGGCGGCGGCAAACGTGCCATCACCGTTCCCCAGCAGCGCCGTGACATTGTTTGAACTCCGATTGGCGACGACCACGTCAGGATTACCGTCCGCATTGAGATCCCCGCTCCGGATGGCAAACGGGCTTCCACCTGTCGCATAGAATCGGAGACTGTCAAAGCTGAAGTTTCCATTGGCGAGCAGAACGCTGACCCCGTTGAGTGAGACATCGACAACGACCAGATCTGGACGCCCATCGCGGTTGAGGTCGGTGGAGGTCAGAGCCGTGCTGCCCAGTCCGGCCGGAATATCCGGGAGCGAGACAAAGCTGGCTCCGCCACCGGCGACCCCGGTATTCTGCCAGGTATTCCGAAAGATGGTCACAGAATTAGTGCCAGTATTGGCCACCGCTAGGTCGCGCAGCTGATCGCCATTGAAGTCCGCTGCCACAATGGCATGCGGACTCAGACCACTATTGAAATCGACGCGGGGGACGAATGTCCCATCTCCCCGGCCACCAAAGATCGAGATGGTGTTGGACATCCGGCTGGCAATGGCGAGATCGGGGAAGGTGTCATTATTGAGATCGGCGGCGACTATCGACCGTGGTTCGAGGGCGGTTTCATAGATCGTTGGCGGGCTGAAAGTTCCATTGCCCCCACCCAGCAGAATGAAGACCCGATTGCAGAGATGGTTCAAGACGGCGAGGTCGGGAATCGCATCGCGATTGAAGTCAGCATCTACGACAAAGATAGGGCAGTTCCCGACGGGAATCGGCGCCGACAGGGGAACAAACGTTCCGTCGCCAACGCCACGATAGACCGTAAGAGTGGAAGAATCGCGGTTGGGAACAACCAGGTCGAGGATCCCATCGCCATCAAGATCGACCGGGGTGACCGAGAATGGCCCCTGTCCGGCAGGATAAGATACCGGCGGACCATACCATAATGCGGCGACGCCAAAGTAAGGATACTGATTGACATCGGCAACCGCCATGACGACCAGGGAGAGGATCAGGACGCCCTCCATCAGCGGGCGAGTCAGGCGACCAATCATTGTTTCAAGTAGTGTTCTCATATGGCCCTCCTTTCAGTTTTGGCAGTCAAGGGAGAGACCTGAGCGATCCCGGATATCGACCTTGACCGAAAGTGGCGCGGCAGTTGCACAGCGCTAACTTGGTGTAATGCAAAAACTGTACCAGTGGTAAAGCTGGCGGGAGTGGTCGGTCTAACTCAAGATGGCTGTTGCAGTTGGCCCGGAGAAGATGCGGCGGCCCGCCGCTCGGCGGCGGAAGTGGGTAATTTAACGATTAGAAAAGCGGTCTGGCGCGAGTAAATGCACCCAGTGCCACCCGCGGGATTGGGGTGGCGCCGGCGCACTGTGGGCGATGATCGGAGAGGACGTGCGGCCAGCACCGCTTCCGATAAAGATACCAGTCAGTCTGATTCATCTTGACCGGGTCCATTTTCAGCCATACATTCCCACCAGCCGGAAAGAGATCCGGCTGGTGAAGAGTGCCGGCAAGTGAAGAGGGATGAACGAATATCGATGCAGCGTCGAGGCGATGGCCTCATTGTTTGAGATCATTCTCCGCGGTCATGACGTGCAGCACCTCGAGGCGGTGGGGATCGCGGTCGGTGACGAGATCGTGCGTCTGGGCGAAAAGCTCTCCCGCTTTGAACCGCAGAGTGAAGTGTCGCGCGTCAACCGTCAGCCGGAGCGCCCCGTGCGCATCGATCGGGAACTCTTCAGCCTGCTCGAGAAGTGTGAGGAGGGTCGCCAGCTGACGGGTGGATATTTTGATGTGACCGGCGGTGAGGGGCTGCGGTTGGACCGGGACCGCTGCACCGTTGAGCTGCTCAAGCCGCAGGCGCGGCTCGATCCGGGTGGCATCGGCAAGGGGTATGCGCTCGATCGGGGCGGCGAGCTGATCAGGTCCTTTGGAGTCGCCAGTGCCCTGCTGCAGGGCGGGACGAGTTCAATCCTCGCCATCGGTGACGAGAGCTGGCCAATTGCGGTCCGCGATCCGGCCCAGCCTGAACGGGTCGTCGCCACGCTCGCACTCCGGAATCGCGGCTTCTCCTGCTCAGTCGCCCGCCACGCTGGCGAGACTGCTTCGGATCTTCGCAATCCCCACACCGGTCAACCAATCGAGACCGCTGAGGGCTGCTTTGTCCTCGCCCCGTGCGCCACGGAGGCCGAGATCTGGTCGACCGCCTGCCTGACCATGGGGCAGGAGGTCGCCCGGGCGATGGTCGCCCAGCAGGAGCTCGAACTTTTTTGGATCGAACAATGAAGATTACACGCCGAACATTTCTGGAGACAGCCGGAGCGACCCTCGCGGTCGGGACGAACCAGCCCGGCCTTGCCGAGCCGACCCGGGTGGCCGTGATTGGCACGGGAGGGCGCGGGTCGGATCTTCTGCGCGCCCTGACGACAATCGACGATGTCGTGATCACCGGAGTCTGCGACGACTACCCACCGCACCTCGAGAATGGCGCGAGGTACGCAGGTCCGCAGGCGCGACAGTTCAGCGACTACCGCCGCCTGCTCGAAGAGCTCAAACCAGAGGCCGTCGTCATCGCCGTGCCGCTATACCTCCACTACCGGGTCGCCCGGGAGTGTCTCGAGGCCGGCTGCGATGTCTTTCTCGAGAAGACGATGTGCTTCACCATCGAGGAGGCCCGTCAACTCTCGGCGCAAGTCGCCGCCGCGGGCAAGGTCTTCCAGGTTGGCCTGCAACGACGCGCCAACCCGATCTATCGCCAGGCGCGCGCCATGGTCGCGGCCGGCATGATTGGCCAGATCGTCTCCTTCAAGGCCCAGTGGCACCGCAACAACTCCTGGCGTCGCCCCGTTCCCGTCCCGAAGACCGATCCGGACTGGAGACGGCTCGAACGCCGGCTCAACTGGCGCCTCTATAAAGACTACTCGGCCGGCCTCATGGCCGAACTTGGCAGCCACCAGATGGATGTCGCCAACTGGTTCTTCGAGACCCATCCCCAGCGCGTTCTCGCCACCGGGGGCATCGAATATTTCCGTGATGGACGCGAGGTCTGCGACAACGTCTCCTGCCTCTATGAGTACCGGCTGAAGGACACCCGCGGCACCCCCTACACCGTCCGCGCCAGCTACACCTCGCTCTGCAACAACGCCTATGAGGGCGCCTCCGAGCTGATCCTCGGAACCCGCGGCAGCCTCTATCTGACCAGCTCCAAGGGGCTCCTCTTCCAGGAGAAAGGGACCGATGTCGTCTCGTGGGAGGGCGGCGCGAATGCCGCCGACGCCAACGCCGCGGTGGTCACCGCCGGGAAGACACTCAAACTCTCCAACGATCCCTGGGCCCACCGCGGAGCGCCATTCGAGATCGATATCGCCGAGGGAAACGACACTCGCGACGAACTGGTCTCCTTCATCGACCACGTCCGCCGCCGCGATCCGCAGACGATCTGCGATGTCCGGACCGGGCTTCTCGACTGCGCGACGATTCTCATCGCCAATCAGTCGATCGAAGCGGGGGGCTGGGTCGACTTCCCTGCCTGAGTGAGTCGGCCCGCTGGAGTGAGTCGGCCCGCTGGAGTGAGCCGGCCTGCTTAGCCCCCGCGGATCGTCAGACCGGCCGGAATTGCGGGATTTTGAGTGACACCCCACCCTTCAGCGCGGATTGGTGCGCGACAATGCCCGGCACCGTAAAGTTGAGCGCGGTCGCAATATCGACCAGCGGACGGCGGTGACGGAGGAGGCTGTCGATGAATTCATGGGCAATGAACGTATGCGAACCGCCGTGGCCACTGTCGTGGCGCAGCGGTTCCGGCAGCAGGTCGGTCTGCCACCATTTCTTGACTGGCAACGGCGATGATTTGGCCGGTCCGTGGACGAATCCGGCATCATCCCGGCCCACCGCGCCCTTCGGCAACCACTGCCGGCCGTGGCGCTGATCGACGGTCATCTTCGTCGTGTGCCAGATGGCATACTCACCACCCCAGACCGGCGCTTCCCACCAGACCCGGACGCGAAACGGGGTGCCCCGGCTCGTCCCAAACTGCGCGGTCTCGTTCCAGAAAGGGTTGTTGCTGAAGCCGTTTCGCTGGCAGACCGGATCGTCGTCGCCCCAGCCATGACAGGTCACCGTCGTCAGCGTCTCACCCGTCAACCCGGTCAGAAAGGCCGTGCAGTGGGTCGGGTAGAACATCGGCGGCACGCCATAACGCCACGTCGGCTGTTGCGCCGTGCCATACAGCTCGCGCAGTCCCGGGTGCATGTAGTCGGCGTCACAGCTGATGACCTGACCAAGTTCCCCCTTCGCCGCCATCTGCCGCAGCGTGATAAATTCCTGCCGCCAGACACTGGTCTCGGCCATCATATAGGTCAGCCCGCTTTGACGAACCTTTTCATATAATTTGTGCGCCTGATCGAGCCCTTCGTTAACCGAGGGGGCCATAACCGCCGGGACGGCGGAGATGACGTGCTTGCCGTGGGCCAGCGCCAGCGTGACGTGCTGAAAATGGAGCGGCCCATCGGTGAAGACCGCAATCGCGTCGAGGTTCCGATCCCTGACCATCTCCTCGAGCCGCGGATAGGACTTCGCGCACTGGTAGGTCTGCATCAGCTTCTCGCGCCGTTCCGGCAGCAGGTCGGAGACGGCTTCGACAACACAGTCGGGATGCTCATTCCAGTAGAACTGCAACCCAAAGCGTCCACCGGCAATGCCAATTCGAATTTTGCGGCTGGAGGTCTGTCCAAACAAACCCGCCGGGACAAATGCCGCGGCGCCGGTCAAGGCCGACTGGCCGATAAAGCGGCGGCGCGAAACAGAATCTGCGCGGCTGTTTATTGTCTTCTTTTTTGTCTTCATGGAGGAGAATCTTTGATCAATCGTCCATTGTTACAGAACCACTGCGAATGCGGATGCGCAGTATATTGCACGAGATAAGAACTGTCCATGCAC
>JBEAVZ010000459.1:0-2930 GCA_041160645.1 Acidobacteriota bacterium | reverse complement strand
ATCCATCAAACACGGCCCGCCTCTATGTTGGAACCGATCTTGGGGTCTTCGTGACCAACAATGGCGGAACGACCTGGGCGGTCGAGTACAGCGGCTTTGCCAACGTGATCACCGAGGCCCTGCAGATCAACATCAACAACGGGGTGACCAGTCTCTATGCGTTTACTCACGGACGTGGAGTCTGGCGAGTCCGGGTCAGCAATACCGGTTGTCGCTACCAGCTCAGTCCGGCGACCCTGACGGTCGAGAAGGGGAGTGGGACGATCGACGTGATTGCCGCCCCGGGAACTCCCGAGGGATGCACCTGGGAGGCGTCGACCCGTCCGGGCGGGCCCAACTGGCTGGGGGCGACAGGGCGAGGCACGACCAGTGGCAAAGCGACCTGGTCGGCCGCCGAGAATAAGACCTTTGAAGACCGGATCGGAACTGTGACGATCGCCGGGCGGGCCCTGACGGTCATTCAACCGGCACGGAAGGATCTGGAGTCACCGCTCATCACGGTGACCGAAGCGACGACCCCGCGGGGGGAGATCAACACCGCGGGCATGATCAGCCTCAGCGGCACGATCACTGAGAATGACCGGGTCGTTTCGATCACCTGGAGCACTGATCGTGGCGCATCCGGAGATGGCGAGCAGCTCGGCAATGGGACGGCCTGGCGGGCATTCAATATTCCGCTTGGGCCCGGCGTCAATCAGATCACGGTGACGGCTCTCGACCGGGCCGGCAATGTCGGTTTGACCACCTGGAACGTCACCTCCCGACCGCCGTCGGTCCTGCTGACCGTGGCGGGCACCGGTGAGAATGGCTATAGCGGAGATGGCGGTCAGGCGGTGGCCGCCAAGCTCAGCCGCCCGATGCGCATGGCCTTCGACCCGGCCGGCGCTCTCTACTTTGCCGATGCCGACAATAACGTGGTCCGGCGCCTCAATCCGGACGGGACGATCAATACCGTCGTTGGCACGGGCGAGCCGGGCTTCAGCGGCGATGGCGGACCGGCTCGTCAGGCCGCGCTCTCCTTTCCGCTCAGTGTGGCGGTTGACAAGAGCGGCAACCTCTACATCTGCGATAATGTCAATGCGCGGATTCGCAAGGTCAATCTGGCAACCGGCGTCATCACCACCATTGCCGGCACGGGGTCGACCCGCTCGACCGGCGATGGCGGACCAGCCCTCGATGCCGGACTGAGCAATCCGCAGTCGATCGATCTCGATGCCGACGGCAACGTCTATATCGTTGAATCGGGCTCGCACCGGGTGCGGCGGATTACCGTTGCTGATGGGAAGATCCAGACGATCGTTGGAACCGGGACGGCCGGATCGAGCGGCGATGGCGGGCCGGCGAACCAGGCCCAACTGACCAGCCCCAACAATATCTCGATCGCGCCGAATGGCAACCTGCTCATCAGCGATGGGGCAAACAACCGTATTCGTCTGGTGACCGTCAACGACGGGCGGATCCAGACGATTGCCGGCACTGGTCAGGCCGGGTTTTCAGGAGATGGCGGTCCGGCGGTCAATGCGGCGCTGAACTGGCCAACATCGGCGATCTACGACGCGCTCGGAAACATCTTCATTGCCGATCGCGGCAATCAGCGGATCCGCCGCATCGACGCGGCCTCGAAGACCATCACCACGATCGCCGGTCGCGGCCAGCTCGGCTACGGTGGCGATGGTGTCTCCGCCATCTTCTCGCCGCTCAATGGGCCGACCAGCCTGGCGATCGATCCGGCTGGATCGATCTATCTGAGCGATCGCGACAACCGGCGGATCCGGAAGATTGTCAACTCCACCAATGACGCCGTCCCACCGGTCATCGGCATCACCTCGCCCACCGTTCTGCTGAACTGGCGGGTCGACGCCGGGGTGATCGATCTCGCCGGAGTGGCGACCGACAACAACCAGCTGGTCGCCATCCGCTGGGCGAACGATCGCGGTGGAGCCGGAGCGGTCATTGGAACCACCAACTGGAAGGTCGAGGCCATCCCTCTTCAGCAAGGACTGAATCGCCTCAGCATTGTCGCCTGGGACAACAGCGGAAACAGTACCACGGCGCGACTCAATGTCCAGATGGAGGTCGAGTCGATCATCCGCACGGTCGCCGGAAGCGGCCAGCAGGGGCGCCGCGGCGATGGCGGTCTGGCCGTCAGCGCCGATCTCTACCTGCCCTCGGCCGTGGCCATCGACAAGGCCGGCAACATCTATGTCGCCGACTCGGGCAACCACCGGCTTCGGCGCATCGCCCCCAATGGACAGATTACTCCCTTTGCCGGCACCGGAAGTCTTGGTTCGACCGGGGATGGCGGTCCCGCCATCAATGCCACGCTCAACTCGCCCAGCGCCCTCGCCTTCGATTCGAAGGGCAACCTTTTTGTAGCCGATGCCGGAAACCATCGTATTCGACGCATCTCGTCCGACGGTATCATCACGACCGTGGCCGGGAATGGCGATGATCAGATGGCTGGTGACGGCGGTCCGGCAACGGCCGCCTCACTCTACCTGCCTTATGGGCTGGCCATCGATGGATCGGACAATCTCCTCATTGCCGATACCGGAAATCTGCGGATCAGAAAAGTCGATCTGCGGACCGGCCTGATCACCACCATTGCCGGCAGTGGGCGTTACGGCTCCGAGGGGGATGGTCAGTCCGCTCTGCAGGCCAGTTTCAGGGCTCCCTACGGCGTGACCGTCGATCCGCTTGGTTCGATCTATGTGGTCGATGGCGATGACAATCGCGTCCGCCGGATCGATCAGAATGGCAACATTGCGCCATTTGCCGGGACCGGATCCCCCGGGAGCGGCGGTGATGGCGGTCCGGCAACCGAGGCGCAGCTCAAGTATCCGTCCTTCGTCACCACCGATCGAGACGGCAATCTCTACATTGCCGATTATGGCAACCACCGCATCAGGCGCGTCTCGGTCGTCGATGGC
>JBEAVZ010000440.1:0-5153 GCA_041160645.1 Acidobacteriota bacterium | reverse complement strand
GACGATGAAGTTGTCGATGGCTCTTGTATCGGTATCCTCGCGAAGCCCCCAGACCTCTTCGAGCAACGCCTTGCGCGAAACTGATACACCCTCGTGCTCGATCAGGTAGCGCAGCAGCTCGGCCTCCTTGAGGGTCAGGGTGATCGGTCCACCCGGAGTCCGGATCTCGAGGTTGCTGAAGTCGATCGTCCGCCCGCCAAACTGGTAGACCTGGGGCGCGGGCGGATTGGTGGTCGTCTGTTCGCGGCGCAGCCACTCGTGGCGTCGCAGCAGGCCGCGCAGGCGGGCGAGCAGGATCGACAATTCGAAGGGCTTTGGCAGATAGTCGTCGGCGCCGGCGGCAAAACCGCGCAGGATGTCTTCGGGCTGACTGCGCGCGGTCAGCATAAGGATCGGCACGTAACATCCGGCGGCACGAAGCTTCTCGGCGACCTCGAACCCGTCGATATCGGGAAGCATGACGTCGAGGATGATGACGTCGAACTGGTTATCCGGCGCGAGGGCCAGTTGGAGTCCGCTCTCGCCGTCAAGGGCGACCCTCGTGGTGCATCCCTCGAGCTCAAGATTAAAGCGTAGCCCTTCCGCCAGAATTGGTTCGTCTTCGACAAGCAGTATCGTGGCCATGGTCTTAGTCAGAAGCTGGCTGCCCAACGGGTCCGTTAATGCGTGGAAGTTGAATGGTGAAGGTGCTGCCGAGACCTTCACCGCGACTCTCGGCATAGGCTTTTCCACCGTGCCTGGCGATGACGGAGCGGACGATGAAGAGGCCGAGGCCGGTGCCCTTGACCCGATTGGCGACCCGCCGCGGCGCCCGGTAGAAGCGCTTGAAGATCTGTTTCAGCTCGCCGCGCGGAATGCCGATGCCCTGGTCCGTCACCCGCACCGCCACCCGGGATTTATCGAGGGCGACCACCTCGATATTGACCTTGATCTGGTCGGTCGAATATTTGATCGCATTGTCGATCAGGTTGGTGATCGCCGTCCGCAGCTCATCGGTGTCGCCGCGAACCCAGGCCTTCTCTTCCGCGGTGAGATTGTCAGAGTAGTGGAGCGACTCGCTCGGCAGGTTCGTCCGCTGTCTCGTCAGCAGCACGCAGTCACGAACGAGCGCGGTCAGATCGATCGGAGTGGTCAGGATCGCCCGGTTCTGGTAGCCGGATCGACTCGCCCGCAGAACCTGCTCGACCGTGTGGAGCAGCCGGTCGTTCTCGTGGAGCATGACCTCGTAGAACTCCTGCCTTTTCTCCTCACTCAGTTCGTGCTTGCGCAGCGTTTCGAGGTAGAGGCGAATCGAGGCGATCGGAGTCTTCAGCTCGTGCGTGACCGCATTGATAAAAGTGTCGTGCTGCTCGTTGCGGCGGATCTCGCGGACGAGGTAGATCGTGTTGAGGACCAGACCGGCGATGATCAGCAGAAAGAAGAGGACTCCAAAGATCAGCAGCGCCAGCTGGCGCCAGTGAAAGACGATCCACCCGACATTGAGGGCGACGGCCAGGGCGACCAGGCACGTACAGAGAATGGTGAAGAAGTAGACAGATTTTCGATTGCTTTGCAGAATCATCCGTCGTTAGTTTAGTAGAGAAGGGACGTGGCAGGCAATGGCCTCTCTCTTCCATTAACCTCACCAACTGGGGCCCCCTGTTATTCAGGACAACCTGTGCACCGGGGGGGGCGGGGCGTCCGCCCTGACGCCTAGCGTGGCGAGATTTCTGCTGCCAGCGGGAGCAATTTGTTATATCTTGAGTCGGGTCAGCCGGAAAAAGCGATGCGTGAGGTTCGAATGGTCAGACAATGGTTGCCGCTGGGCATTCTCTTGTTGCTCCACGCGGGGTGCGAGCGGGCGGAGCCGCGGCGATCGGCCCCACCTGCGGCGCCGGTAGTGAGCTGGAGCGACGATGATCAGGATGGCTTTCCGGATGCGGCTGAGCTGACCTCGGCCAATGATCGTCAGAATTTTCGGCGCTGGATGGCCGGAATTGCCGAATGGCAGTACTATCAGATGAGCGAGGCCTGGAATGAGCAGCAGCGCGATTGTGCCGGGCTGGTCCGATTCGCGGTGCGGGAGTCATTGCGCCGGCACGACCGGGCCTGGTTTCAGGCGATCAACACGGGGCTTCCTCCCGGAGAGGAGTACCCAGTCTTTGCCCCGGACGTCGCGCGCGTCACTCTCGACCGGCATCCGTTGGGAGAGAAGCTCTTCCGGACCGATTTTGGAATCTTCCGGATGGAGGATCTCGCCGCGGGCCGGTTCGCCGAGTTTGCCGATGCCCGGAGCCTGAAGAACTACAACACGGTCTTCATCGGCCGCGACCCGGACCGCGTACTGCCCGGAGATCTGCTCTTTTTTCACCAGCCGTGGGTTCAGCGGTATCCATACCACGTCATGATCTATCTGGCCGGAGCCAGTCGCGCCAGTCGCGCCAGTCGCGAAGAAGGCGGGGCGAACGACTGGGTGGTCTATCACACGGGTGGATCGAATCCCGGCCCCGCCGGCCAGCCGGTCGAGCGCGGCGTAATGAAGAGAGTGCGCCTCGCGGAATTGCGCCTTCATCCTGATCCGCGCTGGCATCCTCGCGCCGGCAACCGCCATTTTCTTGGCTTCTATCGTTTGAAGATCCTCGATTGAAGCGAGGAGGGAGACTGGAATGAGAATGAGAAGAATCCTCGCGGCGATCCCGGTTCTGCCGGTCATGGCTCTGCTGATGGGGCTGCTCAGCTGGCTCGCTTTTCGGCCCGCTCCGGATGGAGTGCGGGGAGCAGAGCAGGGGACCCCGACCGCGGAAAAGAAGGTTCGGTTCTCCCTCGCGACGACCCGGACGTATGGAGCGGGTGAGCAGCCACGGGTCTACATCAACTACCAGGGCGTGGAGACGCTCGATTTTCGGGTCTACCAGATCCGGGATCCCTTCCTCTTCTTCCGCCAGCTCGAGGATCCCCACCAGATGGGTGAGGACGACTACACCAGTGTTGGCGAGGTCTCGGAGCGGATCGATGGACAGCCAGGGCCGCTCGAAGTGGTCCGTTCATTCAAGCGCAGCCTCTACTACCGGCTCAAGTCTTATATCCGCAGTCAGCTGGCCCGTAAGTCGCGGACCGCCTTCAATGATCGCTTCATGGCTGGTGAGCAGCGGCCACTGCTCGAGGCCGATTTTGCGCGGATTCCACTGCTCAATCCCGATCAGTTGGTGCGCAGCTGGCGGCAGGTCCTTGCGCCGACCGAGGACCTCTACGATACGCGCATGATCTCGATCGGACGGCGCGAACCGGGAGTCTACCTGGTCGAGGCCGTCAATGGTGATCTGCGCGCCTACACGATCGCCGTGGTCAGTGAACTGACGATTGTCAGCAAGTCGACGCCGGACGGGCAGATGCTGATTCAGACCGTCAACCGGACGACCGGCGAGCCGCGGGGCAATGTGCAACTGGAGGTGGTTCGCGCGGGTGAGGCGCTGGCCAAGGGGCAGACCAATGGTGATGGACTTCTGCAGACTTCGATCGGACCGGAGCCAAAGCTCCGCGAGTCGATGGCCGCGCCGCCGGTGCGGCCGGAGGATCGCGATCCCGCGGTTCCTGAGAATCCCCTCAGCCAGCGGGACTATCTGATTCTCGCCCGCAGCGGCGCAGAGTTCGCCGTCTCCGATCTCTCATCCTACCAGTTTCGCTGGAACAGCGCCGAGAGCGGCGAGTCCGAGAGCGGTGAGTACACGAGCTACATCTACACGGAACGGCCGGTCTATCGCCCGGGGCAGAAGGTCTATTTCAAGGGCATCCTGCGTCGGCAGGGGGAAGCGGGTTATGAGCTGCCCGCGGGGCGCACGGTGACCGTGGCCATTACCGACAACGAGAATCGCGAGATCCACCGCACTGAGCTGCCGCTGACGGCGCGTGGCAGCTTCTTTGGCGAGGTTGACCTGGCCGCCGATGCTCCCCTTGGCAGTTACCAGGTCGTCCCGCAGATTGGAGAGCAGAAGGTTGGTTACGGTTACTTCCAGGTCGCCGAGTACAAGAAGCCGGAGTACAAGGTCACGGTGAGCACGCCGCGGCAGTTTGTCGAAGCGGGCGAGAAGACCAGCTTTACGATCGATGCGCGTTACTTCTTTGGCGAGCCGGTGCGACAGGCGGAGGTCAAGTACTACATCTATCGTTCACGTTATCACCACTGGTTCTGGGAGTCGGAGGATGACGGAATTGGCGAGTCGGAGGAGGATGAGGAGGAGGGCAGCCTCTACGGTTACGGCAACGACATGGTCGTCGATGGTGAGGGGATTCTCAATGCTGAAGGGCGGCTCGTGGTCCCCTTCGAGATTCCGGGTTTGAATGAGCAGGAGCCGTGGGACTACACCTACCGTCTGACCGCGCAGGTGACCGATGCGGCGCGGCGGCAGATCGACGGGCAGGCGAGCCTTATCGGGACGCGCGGAAAGGTGGTGATCGATGCCAATCCGGAGCGGTACGTCTACTACCAGGGGGACCGGGCGCGGATCAAGGTTCGCGCGGCCGACTATGAGGGGCGCCCCCAGGCGACGCGGCTCGCGCTCCGTTTTGTCGAGGTGAAGTACGAGAAGGTCGAGCGGGAGCAGGATGGCTATCACTATACCGAGTTTCAGCCGCAACGGCGCGAGCTCTCGATGACCGAGGTGTCGACCAATGCGCAGGGTGAGGGGGAGACGCTCTTTGAGGTGCCGATCGTCGGGAACATCCTCATCGAAGCGGTGCTTCGGGATGGCAATCGCCAGATCGTCTCGACGGGAGGCTTTCTTTACGCGACAGATCGGAACAATCGCTGGGCGGAGAGCGCCTCGCGCGATTTTGGCTCGATCCGCCTGATCCCGGATCGACCGAGTTACCGGCCGGGCGAGACGGCGCGGGTTCTCGCGCTTCTCCCGACCGAGAATGCCCACCTCCTGGTGACGACGGAGATGAACCGAATCTACGACGTCGGGCGTTATCGAACAGTGGGCCGCGTCGCCCTGCTCGAGATTCCGATCCGCGAGAGTTACAGCCCGAACATCTCGCTCAGCGTAACCTACGTGCAGAATGGCGAGATGTATGAGAACAGTCGCTCGCTGGCCGTGCCGGCGCGCGACAAGTTCCTGAAGCTGGAGCTGATCTCCGCGAAGCGGCAATACAAGCCGCGTGAGCCCGCCTCCTGG
>JBEAVZ010000424.1:0-3348 GCA_041160645.1 Acidobacteriota bacterium | reverse complement strand
CAAAGCCACAGTTTGGCGAAGTTTCCGGCAGTCATCCTGATCGCTCTTAACAGTGACAGGAGGCAGGAGAAGGATCGATGCGTAGATTTATTGAGAGTGTTTTGCGTTATGGTGGCGGAGTGAAAGGGGGCCGGTCGTGGCTGGTCATGCCAGTCGGAGTAGTTGTGCTGACCTTTTCGGGTTGGTTGGTTGCGGCGAATGATGGGCAGGGGCTGTGGCAGGAGCGCCGGTCGTCACACGAGATCGAGGAAGGGAGGCGACATCTGACCCTCAACAGACCGGCGATGGTGGAGCTGCTCGTCCAGGCTTCAGCCGAGTCCGGACGAGACGATGTAGAGCTTCCATTGCCGATGCCGGATGGGTCGATTGTCCGGTTTCAGATAGTCGAAGTGCCAGTCCTCGCGCCGGCGCTGGCGGCGAAGTATCCTGAAATTCGAGCCTATGCCGGTCGTTCCAGCGATGAATCCGGCGCGACCATGCGTGGCCTGATCAGTCGACGCGGCTTCGAGGCGGTCGTCCTCAGCTCTGATCGTCTGGTCAGCATTCGGCCAGAGGCGGATGATCCCGAGAGCGTGGAGAGCTACATCAGCGTCGATGAGCAGCTTGTCCAGTCAGAGGCGCCGCGGATCCGCTGTGAGGTCCGAGATGATGGGGTGGCCGCCAGCCCGGATGCGGTCTGGCGCCAGAATCTGGAGAACGGATCGGTCTCGGTTGGCGGCGCTTTGCGAACCTACCGGGTGGCGCTTGGCGCGACCTGGGAGTATGCCGAGCGCTTTGGCGGCGGGACGGTCGCCGGCACCGTCGCGGCGATGGCCAGTCTGCTCAATCGTGCCAATGCGATCTATGAGCGGGAGTTGGCAATCCGCTTTCTACTGGTCGACGCGCCCTCACTCATCTACTCGACCGAACAGGGGTTCAATGCCGCCACCGATCCCTTCACGGTTGGCAATGCAAACGCCAATCTCCCGCGTTTTGGCCAGCTGATGCTCTCCTTCGGCGGGGAGCGCTATGACCTGGGCCACCTGCTCGACTGGGGCGCGAGTGGCGTTGCCAATGTCGGCGTGGCCTGCCGCAATCCGCTCTTTGCTGGCGAGCTCTTCAAGGCGCTTGGAGTCTCGGCCCTCAGCCACGATCTGGGAGACAAGGGGAATCTCAATCTCTTCGTCCACGAGCTTGGGCATCAGTTTGGGGCGAAGCATTCATTCAACGGAACGGCGAGCGCGTGTGGCTTCAACGGTGAGCGCGCACCTGACGCCGCTTTTGAGCCGGGTTCGGGATCGACCATCATGTCCTATGGCGGACTGTGTGGATCCGATGACCTGACCAGTTACGCCAGCGGCAGCATGCGTTTCCATTTCGGCAGTGTCGCCCAGATTCTCAGCTATGTCGAGACAGTTGGGGGCTGTTTCACCCCACTGGGAACCTCGAACATTCCGCCGGTTGTCGATGGTGGGCCTGACTACGTGATTCCACGCCAGACCCCCTTTGAGTTGCGGGCAACCGGCACGGATGGCGACATCGGGGATCGTCCGGCGCTGACCTATGTCTGGGATCAGATCGACCCCGGACTGGCCCAGCCGAATCCACCCTACACTGACCGCGATGACCCTTCCGAGACGACCCGGCCGCTCTTTCGTTCTTACGAGCCATCGTCGAATGGCTCACGACTCTTTCCCGCTCGTCAGTATATTCTCAATAATGCCAATATGCCGCCGGAGATGAGTGGGGGATATCGGGTCGCCGAGAGTCTGCCGACCATTGGCCGGGTGCTCAATTTTGGGGTGATGCTGCGTGACAACCGCAGTGGAGGAAGCGGGCTGAGTCTCGACCGGGTCGTTCTGAATGTCGCGGCCAATGCTGGTCCATTCAGAATCTACTCGCTCAATAATCGCACCGAGTGGCTGGCTGGAACCGACCTGCCGATCCTTTGGGAGGTTGCCAATTCCGATCTCAGTCCGGTCAACTGCCGGGAGGTGCAGATCAGCCTCTCGCTTGATGGCGGCCAGACTTTTCCGCTCATTCTCAATCCGGCGACGCCCAATGATGGGCAGCAGACGGTTCGTCTTCCAGCAGGCCTGGACATCCCCCGCGCGCGGATCCGCGTCGCCGCCATCGGCAATATCTTCTTCGATGTTAATGATGCCGATCTGAACATCCGCCACGTCGATCTGGTGGCCCCGCCACGGCCCAAACCCAGCAGCGGCGCAGTCGACCGACCCAACAGGTCGGGCCGGTGAGAGGTGGCGGAGGCTTACCCCTTCGTCACCTGCGGGGTGGCCCCGGCGGGGAGCGGGGGCGCGTCGAGGCCGGCCCGCGGGAGGGTCCCATCCAGTTCCTGGCGCCAGTGGGCAACCTCCCCGGCCGGGCCGAAGCAGTAGATCATCCGGCAGATCCCCGCGCCGAGATTAGTCAGCTGATGGTGCTCGCGGGGTGGAATGTAGACTGCCTGACCAGCCGTCAGCATCGTGCGCTCGGCGCCGAGACAGAGTTCCGCGCTCCCTTCGAGAATCAGATAGACCTCTTCCTGGTCGTGGTTGTGCCAGGGCACCTGCCCACCCTGCGGGTCGAGGGTGACCATCCCCATGCAGAAGTTGCCGGCCGCAAGCGGGCTCGCCCCGCCAACGATGTTCTGCGTTCGCCGCCCGGCCGGATAGCGCCGCCCCTCGATCATTGCCAGATCCGCGATCTTCATTATTTGTCCTCCTCGGCTGGTCGAAGCTGGACCATGAGCAGATTGGTTCCATCCTGGACGACCTCGTCGCGCCCATTCCGAAGCTCCATCGCCAGGGTCAGGATTCCCCGGTCGCCGCGACTCGTCAGGCGCCGCTCACTGACCGTCAGGCGGCCGCTGATGCGGTCGCCGGCGTAGATCGGGCGGCGAAAGTTCCAGTGCCAGGCGAGCGAGGCGACGGACGCAAACTGCCGCGCCGCGCGATTCTTCAGGCCGTCGAGCAGGATCAGCCCCAGCAGTCCGTGGGCAATTCGCCGCTCGAAGCCGAGCCCCTGCGCGAACTGGTCGTCCATGTGGACGGCGAAGAAGTCTCCCGATAGTCCCGCAAACTGGATGATGTGCGCCTCGGTAACGACCAGCCCGTCGGTCTCGATCGTCAGCCCTGGCGTTGCGTCCTCATAGTACAACCTGCCGTTCATGACCACTCCTTTGTCGGTCGGAATTTTCAGCATAGTAAACCAACCAGTTGGTTGATTCAACCTTTTGAAGAAGCCACGATTTTGCTAGACTGCCGAACCATGGAAGAGAAGGAGAAGAGCCTGAGCAAGCCGCGGAATCCGGAGGCAACCCGGCGGCGAATCCTCGTCGCGGCGCGGCAGGAGTTCGCGCGGAAGGGA
>JBEAVZ010000411.1:0-14587 GCA_041160645.1 Acidobacteriota bacterium | reverse complement strand
TTAGGGATCTGACCAGCAACCGGACGACCTACGGCGCGGCCCGCTTTCTCTACACCGACTGGCCGGTCGATGGCCAGGTCGAGGTCGACTTCAACCAGGCGGTCAATCCGCCCTGCGCCTTCACCATCTATGCCACCTGCCCCCTCCCGACCCGCCAGAACCGGCTCAATGTCGCCATCGAGGCTGGTGAGCAGATCTATCACGGACCGATCAGTGATCACGCGATCAACAATCGCCGCGAGAATTGAACTTCAACCGACCGGCGACCAGGACCGGCGTTCCCTGCAAGCAGGGGCGGAAAGAGAGGCACAATGTCAGAAAATTCGACCCGCAACCGACTGCCAATTGGTATTTTTCACGAGCATCAGGACTGGTTCCGTCCACTCTTTGCCGAGCTGGAGCGCCGCGGCCTTCCGTATGAGCGGATCGATGCGCGGCAGCACCACTACGATCCACGCCAGGGCCAGCCGGCATACTCACTGGTCGTCAACCGCATGAGCCCTTCGGCCTATCTGCGCGGCGCCGGGCAGGGGATCTTCCACACCCACAACTACCTTGCCCACCTCGAACGACGTGGTGTGCCGCTCGTCAACGGGCGCATGGCCTACACGGTGGAGACCTCGAAGGCCCTCCAGCTGGAGATTCTCGAAGAGCTCGGGTTGCCATATCCGCGGGCGCGCGTGATCAACCATCCCGCGCAGGCGCTGGCGGCTGCCGAGGGGCTGCGGTATCCGGTGGTCGTTAAACCGAACATTGGCGGGAGCGGCGCCGGAATCGTCCGCTTCGATGACCGGGTGGCCCTGCAGCAGGCGGTCGAGACCGGCCAGATCGATCTGGGCATCGACCAGACGGCGCTGGTCCAGGAGTATATTCCGGCGCGCGGTGGCCATATCACCCGGGTTGAAACCCTCGACCGGCGTTACCTCTACGCGATCAATGTCTACAATACCGGCCAGGGCTTCAACCTCTGCCCGGCCGATATCTGCCAGACGACGGATGGGGTCGAGCTGAGTCGCGGCGCTTGTCCGGCCGACGCGCCAAAGAGCGGGATCAGGGTCGAGGCCGCCACTCCACCACCTGCGGTGATTGCCGCAGTCGAGCGGATTGTCGCCGCCTCGGCGATCGATGTCGGCGGAATCGAGTATATCGTCGATGACCGGGATGGACAGATTCTCTACTATGACATCAACGCGCTCTCCAATTTTGTCGCCGACGCGCCGCGGGTGATCGGATTCGATCCGCATGTGCGCCTCGTCGACTATCTTGAGAGTCGGGCCAATCTGAGGTCGGTGACGGTCTGACCCCGTTCGGCGAGATCCGTGGACAGAACGAACTTCTGTCCAAGGATCTTCCGGCCAGCTGAATCCCCGGCCGGCCTATCGTGCGTCTGCCACTTGTTATAGAATTACTCCTTCTTTCGAATTTGACTGGAGTAGCGATCAGCATGTGGTGGTTTTCAGCTGCAAGAGCCGACTTGGTCATCAACCGACGGCCACGGGTCATTCCGTTGGTTACCCCGGCGACTCTCCGGCGTCGCCTGGCCGTTATCATCTTTGGACTCGTGGGGCTCCTCGGGCCCGCATCGTCTGCCTCGAATCCCGCCGTCCCTCCCGCCGTTCGGGCGCAGAACCAGACGGTCGAGGAGGATCCGAATGCGCAGCATCTGGCGATCGTCCAGGGGGAGCTGGCCGGCGAGGCCCGCGAGGTCGTGGTCATGGTTGAGGCGGGAGCGCTGCGTCTCGAGTCGATCCTCGAGGCGGGGCCTGGCGTGCGAATGTCGATCATCAACCCGGCCGAGCGCCCACTTGTTCTCGATGAACCAAATGTTGCGGTGACCGAGACCGCCCAGCGCCGTTCAATTCTGGTCTGGGATCCGCGTCCCGGAGTCTGGCGAATCCGCCTCGAAGGGCAGGGAAGATACCGCTTGCGGGCCATCTCGCAGGGTGAGCTCTTTGTCTGTTGCGGACAGATCCTGACCCTCAACCAGATCTTTGCCCTCGAGCGAAGCCGGTTCGTCGCCGGGTCTGCTCACCAGGTCCAGATCTTCGCCTCCGGATACAGCATCGACTCGATCGACATTAAACTGGTCGATCAGGATGGACAGGTTATCGCCCCGGTCCGGTTTCGCCAGAACGATCCATCCAATATCTCCAGTTACGTTCTGCTCCTCGAAGTTCCCGCGCAACCATTCCGGATCATGGTCGAGGGACGGGATCTCTCCAACCGCCCCTTTCGTCGCATTCTGCTGCCGCTCATCACTCCGCTCCGCGAATCAGAACCGCGGCGCGAATCAGAAACGCAGCTGGCCGACATCCCCCAGCCAAACCCGCGGGCCATCGAGGAACTCCGCCAGACCACCAGCGCTGGACTGCGCCCGGTCACCCGGACGAGCATCCTCAGCTGGTCCGACGAGCCTTACCTCTCAGCGCGTGGAAATCCGATCGGCATTCGGGTCCGCTTCCGGGCCACCTTTCCTTCGGATGCCAACTACACTCCATTTCCCACTCTCTATCCCGATCGCATTGGCCAGGGCTACACCGGGGCGCTCAATCTCCAGATCCACCAGGCCACCGTCTCCCCGCAACCACTGGAGATGAGCCAGCCGGCCTGGAGCCACATCACGCGTGGCCGTTTCCAGGCCGGCGTCGAATATCAGTTTGTCATCGATCTGGTGCCCAGTTATGCCTTCGCGCAGGGCAGTGAGAAGGGATTCTGTCTAAACTACCGGCCATACAGCAACCAGCCGGGCCTGTTGGAGCGGTTCGAGCGCGAGATCTCCAGTCGGCAGCGGACACGTTTCCGCTTCAATGTCTCGGGGAGCAATTTTGAGGGGCGAATGGTCGCGGTGACCGAGAAGACCTACCAGCCGGTCGATTGGCTGAATGGGTTGAAGAGGGAAGGCGCCGCACTCTGCACGTTCTGAGCCGGCCAGCGGGGCAGTGCACATCGGTAGGCAGCAGAGCGGACGGGGGCCGGAGCCTCAGTCCGCGAGGCGGTAGATGCGCCGTGCGTTCTCGAGGTATAGTTTGCGGCGGTTCTCCGGGCTGGCTGAGGCGACAATCCCCTCCAGCGTCTCGACCCACCGTTTGAGCGGCGCGGCGAGGGTGCAGACCGGCCAGTCACTGCCGAACATGACCCGGTCCCAGCCAAAGCACTCGATCGTCCACTCGATCGCTGGCTGCAGATCGGTCGGGGTCCAGTTCTCCCAATTCCCGTTAACGACAATCCCCGAGACCTTGCAGGTGACATTGGGCAGGGAGGCCATCTCGGCCATTCCCTCGCGCCACACATTGGTGATTCCGGTGGCAATCTCCGGGTTTCCGCAGTGGTCAAGAATGAACTGCACCCCGGGAGTCTGCCGGACCATCTCGATCGCATATCGCAACTGGTGGGCCCGGACACAGATGTCGAAGGAGAGCCCAAACTTCTCCAGCGCGGCGATATTCTTCAGAAAAGTCGGGTCGAGCGCCAGTTCATCCCGCTCCGCTTGGAGAAGCCGCCGGATGCCCTTGAGCGCTGGATGGCCGGCTATGGCCGTGATGTGGCTGATGAAGTCGTCCGCTTCCGGACGAGCAGCCGCGACCACTCCAGAGATCGGATTGTCCTCGCGCTCGGCAAGCGCGAGGATGTGGCGGGCTTCGTCGATCATGAACTGGCGATCGACATCGGCCTCGACGAAGACCGATTGAACCACTTCGATTCCCGCGGTCGCCGCCTGGTAGTCGGCGAGGCCGAAATTGCGGTTGAGAACCGGCTGACCCTTCATCCACGAATAGGTGAAGACGTCGAGATCCCACAAGTGTTGGTGCGTATCGATTAGTCTCATCGGCCGCCTCGTCGCGCTATTGAACACGGTTGCTGACGCTGTTCCGCTTCCAGGAGCGGCTCGCCAGGTCGGCCGCATTGGGCATCTCGGTGATCGCCCGCTGGAGTTGCAGATCGAGATCGGCCATCCCCTGCTGCGCCCGATCACTGCCGTAGGCGGCAAAGAGGACTTCCTGGCGGATCTGTTTCCGCGCCCAGACCATATTATCGTCGATCATCGCCGGCGTCACCCCGTACTCGGGATTCTCCGCGTAGAACTTGACCAGCCAGTCACGATAGACCTTCAGCACATCGTCCGAGACGATGTATTCATTGCCTTTGATCTGGTAGTCGTAGGTTAGCCCGTTGACCTGGAACCGGGAGAGGCCCGGCAGTCGACCGCTGATCAGTTCGCGGACGAAGAGGAAGAGACCCTGGTAGATGCGACCCTGGGCGATGTTGAAGGTGTCGGCATTCTCGACCTTGATGTCCGGCTCGATGCCGCCGCCGCCATAGACGGTCCGACCGAGGTCGGTCTTGCGCTCGTCGGTTCGTGGCGGCGTCTTGTCGCTGCCCCCGCTCGCGTTGCGCTTGGTATAGTACTCAAAGAGTGAGCCATTCGAATAGTCGCGCTGGATCAGCCGCCCGCTGGGGGTATAGTAGTGGGCAATGGTCAGGGTCAGGGCGCCGCCGTTGATCAGCGGGAAGATCCGCTGCACCAGCCCCTTCCCGAAACTGGGTTCGCCAATGATCAGTCCGCGGTCGTGATCCTGGATGGCGCCGGCGACGATCTCCGAGGCCGAGGCGCTGTCCCGATCGATGAGGACGATCAGGGGGAAATTGTCCTGCGCGCCGGACTCGGCGATCGCGTTCTGATCAAAATTGCGCCCCTGCCGTCCGCGGACCGAGACGATCGTCTGCCCACGCTGCAGGAACATGTCACAGACGCGGATCGCCTGGTCGAGGTATCCGCCACGATTCTGCCGCAGGTCGAGAATGAAGCTGTTCGCCCCCTTCTCAACCAGTTCGGCGATCGCGTTGCGCATCTCCTGGCTGGTCGTCGACTGGAAGTTCCGGGTCAGGCCAATGTAGCCGATGGTTGGCTTGACCTTATAAAAGTTGGGGATCGAGGGCAGGGCAATTCCATCGCGGGTGATGGTTGCCGTGATCGGCTCTGCCACTCCTACCCTCCGGACCGTTACGGTCACCTTGGTCCCCCGGTCGCCAAGCAGGTTCGAACGGATCTTGTCGGAATTCCAGTTGGTGCTGTCCTTGCCGTCGATGGCAATGATCTGATCGCCATAGCGCAGCCCCGCCCGCGAGGCCGGACTGTCTTTAAATGGCTCGAGGATGTAGGTCGATTTGTAGCGGGTGCCGATCTGGGATCCAATCCCGAAGTACTGGCTATGCTGCTTGTCGGTGAACTCCTGATAGGCCTTCTGGTCGAGATAGTCTGAGTGGGGGTCAAGGCTCTTCAGCATTCCCTGAATTGCGAACTTGGCCAGCGCCTCCTCCTCTGGTTCAGCGAAGTGATTGGCCTTGACCAGTTCGGCCGCTTTCTGGAAGTCCGCCGCAATCTTCTGGCGGGTCGTCTCCTCCTGGGCGGCAGTCGTATGGCTGAATCGCGGCGCCAGCAGGATGCCTGACAGCACGATGAAGATTGCCACACCACCGAACAGCCAGGATCTCTCGGCGTATCTCTTTGTGAATACAGTCAATCCCACTCTCAATGCCTCAACCCCACCTTTCTCAACAAGACTGAACGAAACGGCCATTAAACAGGCCTGAACCATAGCAGGCCTGTTTAATGGCAGACCTAAGTCATGGTAACCGCGAACGTGGTTTAGTCAAGCTACCTTATCCGCTCGTCCTTCGATATCTTGCCGTCACGAATCGAGATGACCCGGTGCGCGTGCGCCGCGATATCCGGCTCATGCGTGACCAGAATGATCGTGTTGCCCCGCGCGTGGAGGTTTTCGAAGAGTTGCATGATCTCATCCGACGTCTTTGAGTCGAGGTTTCCGGTCGGCTCGTCGGCGAGGATGATCGATGGTTTGTTGACGAGGGCCCGGGCAATCGCCACCCGCTGCCGCTGTCCACCGGAGAGTTCGTTCGGTTTATGGCCCATGCGGTTGCCGAGTTCGACCGATTCGAGCGCCTTGCGGGCCAGTTCGAGTCGTGTCGCCGCCGGGGTGCCATTGTAGATCAACGGCAGCTCCACATTGTGGAGCGCCGTTGCCCGTGGAAGGAGATTGAATGTCTGGAAGACGAACCCGATCTCGCGGTTGCGGATCATCGCCAACTCGTCGTCATCCATCTGGGCGACATTCTTGCCATTGAGCCAATACTCACCCTGTGTTGGGGTGTCGAGACATCCGATCAGGTTCATGAGCGTCGACTTTCCCGATCCGGACGGACCGATGATCGCCACATACTCGTTCTTTCTGATCTCGAATGTCACTCCACTGAGCGCGTGGATCAGCTCGTCGCCCATCTCGTAGGTCTTCCAGAGATCGACGGTCCGAATCAGTACATCGGGGGAGTCGATCCCGGAAGAGCCTCGTGTTGCTCTCTCTTCTGCCAGATCTGTGACCATTGTTTATACCTGTCGTCGTTTTGCTCGCCTTTGGGCCGGGTGGCCGGGTGGCCCCACGGGCCACTTGGGTTCCGTGGGGCCGGAGTGGGCCGCTGGTCGCCGGCGCCTACTTGCTCTCAGCCGGCTTCTTGGTCTTGTCTTCGCGTTTGATCGGCTGATCATTCTTCAGGGTGCGCAAGGCCCGGTAGGGGCCGATGATGATCTCTTTGCCCTCGGTCAGACCGCTCTTGATCTCGATGTCGTTCTCGCCGGTGATGCCGGTCTCGACCTGGGTGAAGATCGATTTGTTGTTCTCGACGGTAAAGACACCCTTCTGCGGCTTGCGATCCTTTGCCGTACCGGCGCCGGTCTTCTCGCCACCCGCTGCCGCTGGCTGTTCACGCTCCACCAGCGACTGGAGGGGAACGGTGATCACCTTCTCGCGCCGATCGGTCGTGATCACTGCCGTCGCCGACATTCCCGGGCGGAGGCGCTCACGCACCTCATCATTGAGATTGATCAGGCGGATGACGACCTTGAAGTCTTTCGCCTCCTGCGAGCCGGCGACCGTCGTTTGGGCGATCGTCTGTCCCGTCCGGGTCACGGCCGAGGCGGCCTTCTCGACCACCTCACCCTCGATCTCGCGCTCGCCGAGCGCGTCGACCTTGACCCGCGCCTTCTGACCGACGGCCACACTGGCGATGTCGGTCTCATCGACCCGGACCTCGACGTTGATCACCGACATATCGGCAATAATCAGCAACGGCGTCGACTGGAAGTTGGCGATCGCGAAGGTGCCCACCTGGACGATTGGCCCGACGACTACACCATTGATCGAAGCATACTGAGTGGTCCGGCGCAGCAGGTCTGACTGCTGCTCGAGACTCGCCTTCTGCTGACCGACACGCGCCTGTGAAACATTGAGCTGGGCCTGCGACTGTTTGACCCTGATCTCTGAATCCTTCAACTGGACCTGCGCCTGGTCGACGCGGGCCTTTGCCGCATTGAGCGAGGCCGTCGCCGAATCGAAGCGCAGCTTGGCGGTGTCGTAGCTCGAGCGCGCCGTGATTCCGGATTCGAGCAGGTCGGTGCTCCGCTTCAGTTCGATTTGGGCGTTATTCCGCTCCGCCGTTGCCCTCTCGTAGTCGGCCTGGGCTGAGACAAGCGCGGCCCGCGTATTATTGACCGCGTTCTCGACTGCCGTCAGGGCCGCCGCCGCATTCTGGACGTCAGCCTGAGAGGCGCGCAGCGCGGCCTCCTGGATCGCGGTCGCTGAGGCCAGCTGCGTCGGGTCGACGCGGAGGAGTGGCTTGCCCTTCGTGATCTGATCACCTTCCTTGACGAAGACATCCGTCACTCGTCCGGAGACCTCTGCTGTCAGGTTGATGAACTGGATTGGCCTTACCTCGCCATTCGAGGTGACCTTCGATTCGAGCAGTTCACGCCGTTCCACCTTGGCAATCTGGACTTCCGGCAGATCCTGTCGCCGGGCCATGAACGTGCCAATTCCGATGGCCAGAACGACGACCACAACGATCGAACCGATGATGATCTTCTTTTTTCGTGATAACGCCATAGGCGTAGCTCCCTCCTGCGGATCTCTGATTGATTTGTTGATGCAATTGACCTTGATTCAGCGGCCCGTTCGGTCCTTCTTGATGCCGTTCAATGCCAGGGTGATGATTGCAATGTTGATAAAAATCACTCTTTCCGCCCAGCCGGGGCTCAACCTCGCCCCCGCGGGATGGTTCGACTTCAACCACAAGTCGAATCTTATTATCTGGATCGCCACCGGTGGTACGATCGACGCCCGACCGATGTTCCAACCATTCTCGTCTAATCTAATCTTGTCTTTTCTACACCGATCTAATCTAAAACAATCTTACCTAAACCAATCTAAACCAATCTTATCTAAACCAATCTAATCTAATCTCTTATCTAATCTTACGTCTCTTATGTCTGAACGTATGGTTCGGTCTGATCTGGCGGCGTTGGCTTGTGTTCATGATCGCCTAATCCTGTCTTTGCTGATCCGAGACGGGCGGCGTCTTTACAGGAAGCTGGTTCCGGCGACTGTCTCTTGCCCGGCAGCGTAAAGTCAAATACCACAAAACCACATAATAGTTAGTGGGGATGGTGAGAGACAAGCCGACTCAGGTCCAATCCCCATATTTATCTTCCTCTGGTCGTTCTTCTGCCAGAGAGCTTTACTAAAAGTAGAAGAACGACCGCCGCCGTCATTTATTAACAGGCAAGGGAAGGGCAACGAGCCGACGATGGTCAGCGGTGGTTCTAATCTTCAGGTCTGCCCAGCTGCTCTAATCTTCTGGGCGTGAACCGTCAGATTAATCCGGTTGAACGGGGGTGGGGTCATGTGTATACTTGCCTCGCTTGTGTGTTGTCGAGCAATCAGATCCTGCTGACCGGCACTGTTCTCTTTCAGCTTGGCCCCCTCTCTGCCACGGTCCCCTCTCTCTCTGGAGTCCTTTGAGAGTTATCGAGTCCTCTGAGTGATACCGGGGCTTTTGAGAGAATATTTACACACTGGTCAGCTGCACCGTCACAGATATTGACCTGGGCTAACTTTAAGTAGAGCTGACTTCGACAACAGGCAGCGTTTATTTAATAGCTTTTAAATAATTGATCATTAAATTTTGAGATTGCTTAATTTTGAGATCGACTTGTCGCAAGCTCAGTTACTTGCCCAAGCGGTCCGTGAGTTCCGATTCCGCTTGGTGATCCCCCTGTAGTCACCCTGAAAATTGCCGCTCTGTCTCCTCTGACCCCCGTCTTGATGCGGCATTGCCCCTGTTAGACATAATGCATCCTGGAAGTACCCGTCTTCCATTGACTTGATCAGGCCGATTTCTCAACCGGAGCCGTCGCAAGGTTTTGTGCCTGGACAGATTTCGGCTGCAGGGAATTTAGGAGGATAGATTGAAACCCAGACTTAGACTATTCCTGGCGCTCCTGGTGTTAGGGATAAGCGCCACCGGCTGGTGGTTTGTCTCCACCACACATGGTCAGCTGGTGCAGAATGTCACGTACGACAGTCCGGCCGGGCGCTTCACCCTGCCAACAAAGGCCGGGGTTGTCGACAGCGGCTTCCAGACGGCGACGTTGGCCTACTTCTTTCCCTCGAATGTTCCGTTCGCTGGATCGCTCGCCGGAGATACCGGGAATGGATTCAGCGATCGCTTCGATTTCGAGAATCTGAACGCCTTTGGCATCCAGCAGGCGGGGACGGAGATTGGCGATCGTGACAGTCTCAATCCGGCCAACCAGGTGCTGATTGGTGGTCAGTTGAAGAATCCCAACTTCCGGTTTGTGCATCCGGGTCAGTACCCTTATGTCTGGCGAGTTGGGCAGCCCGCAGACAGTCTTCAGACCAAAGAGGTGACAGTCTTCACCTCGATCGACCATCTCTTCGATCCTGAGGTGCCTGGGTATGGTCCAAACCGGCCCAATCCGCCCGCAGGCGGTCTTGGCAATGTGGTGCTCGAGGCGTGTGAATTTACGGTCTTCGGCACCAATGATCCGGTCGAAGCGGAGCTTGCCAGTCGGACGGCCAACTACTTTGGAGTGGGTGGAACCGGAACGCTGCCCAGCAACGGCAAATGGTTTCGGGCGAGTCTGAAATATCTGATCGCCGACGGCTACAAGGACTTCAACGGCGTGAGTCCGTTGGCCAGCCAGCCGGGGGGCGCCGCCTCCCCTTCACCCCAGGAGAGTGAGGACTTCTCTTCGCAGTGGGAGTTCACTGCGCCGGTCAAGTTTGTGGCGGTCTATGCCAACCGAACCCGCGACGCGAAGTTTTTTGTTCCTGATTCGACCGGCAAGGTGCCGGGCGTCATTGCCCAGAGTGACGAGGCGGAGATCGACGGAGTCGGCTTCATTCCGTTTACAGCAGGCGCGGCAGCGTCGATTCGTGGACGGGTGATCAACGATGCGAACGGCAATGGCCGGATCGATGCCGGTGAACAACCGCTTCGTGGCGTGACGGTGACCCTCTTCAATGGGGCTGGCAGTCAGCTCGCGGTGGCGCAGACCGATCCGAATGGCGAGTACTCCTTCGCCCAGCTCGCGGCCGGCGACTACCGCGTCGTGCAGACCAATCTGCCCAACTACATCGACACCGGAATCATTCCCGGACTGGGCAACCGCGTGTCGGGTCTCAACACAATCCTGGCGACGCTGGCCGCGGGGCAGGCGAGTGACAACAACATCTTCCTTGACGGACTTCCGCCGCCGGGGGCGACGACCTGCATCCCGGCCTGTTACAACAGCGTCGATGTCTGGCTGCTTTATGACAAGGTGCGCGAACAGCTCTACCAGAAGTCTGGTGGCGTTGGCGCCATCTTCATCCTCTCACTCAACCGGGCGGCGCTGAGCGACCAGGAGATCGTCGAGGCTTTGAACAATACGGCGACGCCGCTCGAGAACCTCAATGCCCAGTTTGTGGTGGCCCAGCTCAACGCGCTGAGCTATCCAACCTCGGTCTTCAATCGGGCCAACTGCTTCTTCAATGGTCCGAATATGATGCTCAGGTTCCCGGGCAACCCGCGGGTCATCGATCTGATGAATCAGGCGCGGACACTCTATGGTTCGGGTAATGTGACCCAGATCAGACAAGTTGCCAATCAACTCGAACTGATCAACAACATTACGGCCACGAGAGGTATCTTCTGCCCCCTCGCCGATCCGTGATCACGGGCCAAAATTACCATAATTAATGGTTCAATCCTGCCGAATGTTAGGTCGCGTTTATAATTGTTGCTCAAAGACCGTCAGTCTCACCACTGGCGGTCTTTTTTTGTCCGGAGGATCGGTCAGACTGGCGAGCGCTCTGGAAGCGGGGCGGGAGGGAATATTGGACCGGCAAAGACAGGGCAATCGCATTTCACACTCACCTGAGAGGCAAGGGTTGCTTGATCGGACTGATGGACTAATAGGACCAGTAGAACAGTAAGGCCCATAAGATCGCCAGGATCTATCGGGCAACAAATCCTATTGGTCCTATTGGTCCTATCGGTCCTATGGGTCCTATCTTCAGTCCCCTGATTGCCAGGCAAGTTTATAATGCGATCGCCTTGCCGGCAAAGAACTGCACCGGTGCGGGCGGGGAAGAGGTATTGACAGGTTGAGGCTGGCGTGGTCAACTCTCGTCTTCCAAGGCTGGCCCGACCAGGAGACGGTCGATACCTTTAACTGTAACCGGGAGTATCCGTTAGCAGGATCCCGAGTGCCGCGCTTCGCGTCCTGAAGTCCGGACTACCCGATCGGGAGCGGAGCGGCAGCCGGGTGGGTGAGGCGGCAGGATCGATGTACCATCGACGCGAGATTCTACAACCAGCGAGAGCAAGTGCGGCGGCTGCAGACGGTTATTGGTTGCATGTCAGCCGACCGGCCATGGCTTGTCGCTTTGAGGTGACCCTGCCGGGGGAGGTGGAGACCGGGGTGCGCGAGGCGAGTCTGGCGCTCGATGAGGTGGCCCGGCTCGAATCGCAGTTGAGCATCTTTCGAGAAGAGAGTCTGATCAGCCGGATCAATCGGGAGGCGGGGCGGCGGGCGGTCGAGATCGAGCCGGGAATCTTCGACCTGCTGGTCCGCTGCCGGGATCTTTCGCTGGCGACCGCGGGGGCGTTCGACATCACCTCGGGGCCGCTCAGTCGAGTCTGGGGCTTCACGCGGCGGGCGGGCCGGGTACCAACTCGGGAGGAGCTGGGCGCGGCCCGGAGTCTGGTGGGGATCGACGGACTCCGCCTCGATCCGGCCAGTTTGACGGTCGCCTTTGGCCGGTCAGGGATGGAGATCAATCCTGGCAGTGTCGGGAAGGGCTATGCGGTCGACCAGGTGGCGAGCCGGCTGCGTCGGCAGCAGATTCCCGCCCTGATCTCGGCTGGCTACAGCAGCATCCTTGCGCTGGGGCAGATCTGGACGATTGGGATTCGGGATCCCCGCTCTCCGGTTGAGACGGGACGCCGACTGGCGGTGGTCAGAATGCGCAATCTGGCGCTGGGGACGAGCGGAAGCGAGGAGCAGTCGTTTGAGTATCTGGGGGTGCGCTATGGACATATCATCGACCCGCGAACTGGCTGGCCGGCACCGCCCGGGAGATCGGTGACCGTCATCGCGCCGGCGGCGGAGCTGGCCGATGGCCTGGCGACAGCGTTCTACATTGGTGGCGAACCGATGGCCCGCCAATACTGCGAAACCCATCCCGGAATTGTCGTGGTCATGCTCGATGCCGGAGCCAGCCGGCCAACGGTGATTGGTGATCATCCGCAATGTGAGGTGGCGATTGTCAATAAATAGTCGAAATAGTGGGGGCCGTATGACAGTGACGAGGCAGGTGGCACTGGTGCTGCTGCGAATTTTGATCGGCTGGCACCTTCTCTATGAGGGTTGGGTGAAGCTGATGACTCCCGGTTGGAGCGCCGCCGGGGAGCGCCTGCCAGCCTGGTCCGCGGCGGGTTATATTCGCGCCGGGACGGGGCCGCTGGCCTGGGCGATGCAGCGTCTGCTCGATGCTGGTTGGGGTGGATTCTTGGACTGGTCGGTCAAGACAGGTCTGGTCCTCTGTGGAGTCTCGCTTATGCTGGGATTACTGACGCGCCTCGGCGCAAGCGGGGCATTGATTCTGCTGCTCCTCTTCTATCTGACCATGGTGCCGCTGGCCGGAGTCCAGCAACCGTGGACAGAGGGGGCCTACCTGCTGGTCAACAAGACGCTGATTGAGGCCGCGGCCGTACTGGTGCTGCTGGTCTTTGAGACGGGGCGGATCGCCGGACTGGATCTGCTGATATCTGGCTGGTCAGGCCGCCAAACTGATGTGGAGGTGGAGAGATGAATTTGACGGATGAGCAGAAAGAGCTGGGCCGGCGCAATTTTCTGAAGGCCCTCGCCGGGACTCCGGCGCTGGCGGCGCTGGCCGCGACGGCGGCGCTCAAGGGGCCGGTCAAGGGAGGACCGGTGCGTGCCGCGGTGATTGGGACTGGTGGAATGGGGCGTGGACTGATTGCCCAGTGCCAGCGTGACCTGATCGATCTGCGCGCGATCTGCGACATCAATCCCAAACGGAGAGGGGCCGTTGCCGGATGGATGCAGGAGAATGGCTGGCCGGCGCCGGGTCAATACGATGATTGGCGCACGATGCTCGAGAAGGAGGATCTTGAGGCGGTGATCATCGCCACTCCGCTCTGGTCGCACGCCGAGATAGCCATCGGCTGTCTCGACGCCGGCAAGCATGTGCTCTGCGAGAAGATGATGGCGAAGAGCGATGCGGAGTGCCAGCGCATGATCGAGGCCCGCGATCGCAACCGTCGGCTGCTCGAGATTGGCTACCAGCGTTACTACAACCCGGTCTACCAGGCCGCTTATGGCAATATCGTCAAGCAGGGGCTGATTGGTGACGTCTACTTTGCCCGTCTCCTCTGGCATCGCAACGCCAACTGGCGTCGCCGTGAGGATCAGCCGGCGCCCGACTTCAACCCGACCCGCTGGGGATATCCCGACTGGGAGCATCTGCTCAACTGGAGACTCTACCACCAGTATTCGGAAGGTCTGACCGCCGAGCTCGGCAGCCACCTCATCACGGCGACCAACTGGTTCTTCGAAGCGGCGCCGGTAGCGGCCTATGCGACCGGCAGCATCGCCCGTCACCAGGATGGTCGGGAGGTCTTCGATCACGTCTTCGCGACGCTCGAGTATGCGGGCGGACGCACGGCGACCTTCTCATCGATCGAGTCGAACGCCTTTGAGGACCACTATGAGATGTTCTTTGGAACCAAGGGGACGTTGATTTTGCAGAACGAGATCGAAGTCTATCTCTTCTACGAGGGAGAGGCGGCGACGACCCGGGTCGAGGTCTCCCCGCGGAGCAGCGCTCCGGTGGCTGATGCCTCGGCGACACGCGGTTCCGACTCATCCTGGCGGGCGGTCAATGCGGCCACCCCGGGGCAGATCGACCGCAATATCTCTTATCGTCACGAAATTGCCGAGTTCTGCGCGGCAATCCGCACCGGGCAACCCCTGCGCTGCGGGGCCGAGAAGGCCCGCGAGTCGGCCCGCGCCGTCCTGCTTGCCAATGAGGCGGCCCGGCAGGGGCGGCGGCTGGAGATGACGGGAAGCTGACGCGGTGTCGAGATGAAAAGCGCCACGGATAATTGGTTCCGGGAAGGGAATCATCATCCGTGGCGCTGTTGATAC
>JBEAVZ010000374.1:0-6575 GCA_041160645.1 Acidobacteriota bacterium | reverse complement strand
CATGGCGACCTCACCGGCGCTCTGGGAGAGCGGTTTGCCATTCTCGAGGGTGATGGTCCGGGCGATCTCTTCGCGTCGCGCCTCGATCTGGTCGGCGACGCGGTGCAGGTACTGACCGCGATCGCGCCCGGTGAGGCGTCGCCATCCCGTTCTTGCCCCATAGGCCGCGTGGGCAGTGCTGATCGCGCTCGCCAGCCGCGCGCGGTCGGTCGTCGACATACGGGCGATCACCTCGCCGGTCGCCGGGTTGAGAACATCGGTCGCCTCACTGGTCAGTTCAAACTGACCGTCGACATAGATCGGATACTGCTTCATTGTGGTACCTTCGCCCAATCCTTCAGAAAGAGTTCAACCCCGAGGTCGGTGAGGGGATGATCATAGAGCTGGATCATGACATCGTAGCTCATAGTGCAGACGTGCGCCCCGGCCAGCGCGGCCTCGAGCACGTGGGTCGGATGGCGCACCGCGGCGACGATGATCTCGGTTGTGTAGTCATAGTTTTCGTAGATGGTTCCGATCTGGCGCGCCAGATCCATCCCGAAGTGGCCCACTGCGTCGAGCCGACCGACGAAGGGGCTGACATAGGTCGCGCCGCACTTGGCGGCCAGCAGCGCCTGGAGCGGCGAGAAGGTGACCGTCACGTTGGTCCGGATCCCCTCGTCGCTGAGCGCCTTGACCGCCTTGAGCCCTTCGCGGATCAGCGGAACCTTGACGACCACATTCGGGTGGAGTTTGGCCAGCTCACGCCCCTCGGCAATGATCTCCGGAGCGGTCAGGGAGACCGTCTCGAGGCTCACCGGCCCATCGACGATCTGCAGGATCTCCTCGTAGATCTCGCGGGGCCGCCGGCCCGTCTTCGCGACGTGGGTTGGGTTGGTCGTCACTCCGTCGACGATTCCCCAGCTCCAGACTTCGCGGATCTGGTCGACATCCGCCGTATCGATAAAAAGCTTCATGCTATCTCCCTCCGGTCTTGATTGGTCGCGGAAAGTTCGCGTAAAACTGCGCCGGTTCTCCGCGAAGCACCGCGCTGACATCACGGCAGATGGAATTGACCACCCGTCGCTGCCCCTCGACGGTAAAGGCTCCAATGTGTGGCAGCAGGATCACATTGTCCATTCCTGAGAGCGCGGCCGTCAACGCATCGGATGGCGGCGGCTCGGTGGCCCGCACGTCGAGGGCGGCGCCGGCGAGCGCCCCGCTCTGCAGCGCGGCGAGCAGCGCCGGTTCATCGACAACCCCTCCCCGCGCTGTGTTGATAAAGTAGGCGGTCGGTCTCATCAGCGCGAACCGCGCCGCATTGAAGAGACCCGCCGTCAGCGGAGTCTCCGGCAGATGGCAGGTCACAAAGTCGCTCGTCGCGAGTACCTCCTCGAGCGGCAGCAGCCGGGCCCCGCACTCCATTGCCCGCAGACTGTCGCCATCGAGAAGCGGGTCATAGGCGACGATCTCCATGCCGAGGGCCCGTGCCCGTGCCGCCGTGGCCGCTCCGATCCGCCCCAGTCCAACGACCCCGAGTCTCCGACCGTGAATCTCGATTCCGGTGAAGACCTGGCGCTTCCAGCCGCCCTGGCGCGTGTCACGATCGGCCGCCGGAATCCGCCGCGCGAGTGAGAGGATCAGCCCAATCACCAACTCGGCCACCGAGATCGAGTTCTGCTCGGGGGTCAGGGCGACCACCACTCCGAACTCGCTCGCGGCGGCGAGATCGACATTGTCCAGCCCGACCCCGGCCCTGCCAACCACCTCGAGCGATGGCGCCGCGGCCAGCAGCTCCCGCGTCACCCGCGTCTGGTTGCGGACGATGAGGGCCCGCACTCCCGCCAGTTGCCCGATCAACTGCGCGGGATCCCGCCACAGCTCCGGTTCGATCCGCGTCGCAAATTCGGCCCGCAGGCGATCCATCGCCGCCCCGGCAACATTTTCACTCACCAGAATCTCGGTCATCGAATCTGCTCCCCTTCTCAATTTTTATCCTGTTTGACCAGCGGCAGAACCAGATTGCGCACCTGTTCCTCATCTCCAAACCGGAGGGGCAGATCCCGGTGCAGCTCCCAGCGCTCTTCGTAATCGACGGTCGCCCCGGGGGCAAGTTTGACCAGCGGCGCGAGTGTCTCCAGCTCGAGCATCCGGTTGTTGGTGAAGAGCTCGACCGATGCTCCGCGGTCAGGGTAGACCGCTCCCGCGACGTGCCGAAAGCGCTTGATGAAGAGGTAGCCCTGCCGCGCATAGGCGCACCAGCCATCGTCATTGGCGACGCCGATCTTCGCCCGTTCCCGGGCCACATTGATTCCGGCGCGATGCCGCAGCATGACCAGGTTTGTGCCGAGCGAGTAACGATCATCGCGCAGATCGGTGTACGGCCAGAGTACCAGCGTCCGGTTCGGCAGCAGTCGATCCGGGTGGAAGCGGGATGGCAGTGGCGAGATGGCGAATCCATCCGGCGCCATGACGCTGATCGCCCAGGGCGCCAGCTCGACCTCCCAGAGCCCATGATTGCGGAGTCGGTGCGTGACCGTCACCACCGCGCGCCGTGGATCCATCCGCACCTCGATCGACTTGCTGATTCCGGAAGTCGCCCCGACCTCGCTCCCCAACCGGACTCCGTCGGGCAGCTCCTCGATCAGCGCGGGGCGGAGGGGAAGGTTGTCCGGCTCGTAGGTGCGCGACTTATCCTCCGGAGCATGCCAGAGCCGGTGCCCGCCATAGTTGCGCCACTCCGCGCCGCCGCTCTTCCCGGCGAAGTCCTCGCGGACATAGAAGAGGTTCGGTCCGCCATCCAGCCGGACCGACATAATGCGCGGTCCGATGTCGGTGGTTGCGATCACTTCGAGCCGCCCATTGCTGATCCGGTAGCAGTTTGGCCATCCCCCAAAGGTCGTGCGCTCGACTCGCACCTGCGCGTGGGCCGCCGCCGGCAGCAGGATCAGCAGCCACAGCAATGCTCTGCTCAGTAGTCTCATCTCACATCCTCGCCCCACGTGGCGCGCCGCCGTCCGCGTGTCAGCAGAATCAGAATCAGCACTCCGGCGAGCGGCATGACCGCCACCATCGTAAAGACAGGCACATAGGAGACCTGATCGACCAGCCGCCCGGTGATCTTCGGAAAGAGCCAGCCACTGAACCCGGCCGCGACTCCGGTGAACCCGGTCACCCGCGACGCGACCCGGTTTGGGAAAAGGTCGGTCACCGTCGCGAACATGCTTGCTGAGAGCGCGTAGTGGCCGAGGTAGACGAGACAGATCGCTCCCCACCAGATGACGGGTGTCTCGGCCCTCACCACGACCAGACTGAGCGCGCAGAGCCCAGCTCCGCCAAGCATCATCGTCCGCCGCGCCTGCTTCGTCGTCAGGCCACGCCCGATCAGCCAGCCCGACAACCAGCCACCGCCGACACTCCCCAGATCCCCAAGGAGCGGGGGGAGCGTCCCGACCAGACCGATCATGGCCATCGTGTAGCCACGCGTTCGGGTCAGATACTCCGGCAGCCAGAAGAGATAGAACTGGATGACCGGTCCGACCAGCAGCCGGCAGAGCATCAGCCCCCAGGTCTCCGGCAATCGCAACAACTCTCGATAACCCGGAGCCGTAGCTAACTCATCCTGCTCAGCGCAAATGTGCGTCCGCTCCTCATCCGAGAGGAATGGATGCTCCGCCGGCGGACGGTAGTATCTGCGCCAGGCCAGCACCCAGATGAACCCGAGCAGGCTTGGCAGCAGAAAGGCCGCCTGCCAGTTGATCCGCAGCACGAGCAGGGCGACGAGGGGCGGAGTGATCATCCCCCCCACCAGCGAGGCGGCGTTCATGATCCCAATCGCATAGGCCCTTTCACGGGGAGGAAACCACTGCCCGATCACCTTCACCCCGCCCGGGTAGTTTCCGCATTCGCCCGTTCCCATCCAGAAACGGAGAACTGAGAACTGCAGTTTGGTTTGCGCCACGGCGTGGAGACTATTAGCGATCGACCACCAGATCACCGCGAACGAGAAGCCGAAACGCGCCCCTTTGCGATCCATCAGCCAACCCATCGGCAGTTCGCAAAGCATCATCCCCAGCACGAAGTAGGAGACGATATCGCCATAGTCGGCATTTGAAAGATCGTAAGTGTCGCGCAGAATTGGCGCGACATAGGAGAGCGTCAAACGATCGACAAAGTTGATCACGGTGACCAGAAAGAGCAGACTAAGGATCAGCCATCTGATCCGGCGCCGCAGCAGACGCTCAATACCAGTCGGTTCTGGTTTAGCGAGGTCCCCCGATCGATCGTTTGAGTACTCAGGTTCCATATCGCCTCAGGTGGTGATGGAGTCACCCTTGCCCGCCATGAAGTCCTTGTTCTTGTCGCCGACCCAGTAGCGCGCGCCGGCGATGCACCAGATGAACTCGAGCGGGCTCTCCTGGGAGAAGACCGGGTGGTAGTTCATCATCGGAATGGTCACCATATCCCCCTCGTTGACGCTCGTCACAAAGGAGAGTTTCTCAGGTGATTCGTAGACCTCCATCGCTCCGTGCCCCTTGATGAAGAAGTAGACCTCTTCCTGATCGGTATGGTTGTGGGGCGGCCACGAGCGCTGGTAGGGTTGAAAGAAGGTGTATCCGGCGATCAGTCGATCGGCCCCCTCGGACACGTCGAACATCATGAAGACATCCTTGCCCTGCAGGTGGCGGATACGATCTTCACGGCGTGAGTATTCAGCGAAACTTGAGTAGTGTACCGGGTGGACATTCTCCGCCGTCGCCGCGCACTGGATCAGACTGGCGAAGTCGGCCGCGCTGTTTTTGATGACAAACGCGGCCCCCCGCGGGATGTAGAGCGTGTCATAAGGCTCGAGTTGGTAGTCGCGCCCCTCGACCGTCACCAGCGCACTGCCCCTCCACATAAAGAGGAGGGCCTCCTCCGTCGAGAGCGTGATCACCGAGCTCTGACTCCCCTCCGGCAGTTCATACTCGCCACAGCTCAGCCAGTTGAGGCCGGCGCTGGCTGGGATGAAATGCTGTCGCCAGGTCACCTTCGGCGCGAAGGCTTTGAAGAGGCTCCCCGGCTTGACCGTCTCGCTCTGGTGAACTGGCGCCGCCACTACTGCTGGCGGCACCGCCAGCTCCGTCTTTAGACTGGACATAAGTCACTCCTCGAACTTTTCTTGATTGATGATAAATCTGCGTGAACCGGCCGGACGCGCCGTCCCACTCATCCGGTAACGATCGACTTGCCTGCCGGGTCCATGCGCATTGGGCGGCCCTTCCAGTAGGCGCTCCGCGCCAGGTGGACCGGACGGCAGGCCTCGAGCCCTCTCGCCAGACTCGCCGATGGCTCCGATCCGGTCTCGATCGCGCGGATGAAGTCGCTCGCGTGGGCAATCTCCAGACTGCCCTCCGCCTTCACCTCGATCGCCGCGCCGCCATTCGGCTGGAATATATAACCGGCGCGTGTCAGCTCCAGTGTTCCGCTGGTGCCTTCAAAGAAGACCCCCGGGCGTTCATTGCGGATCGAGAGGACCGATGACTCGAAGGTCAGATTCCAGGGGCCGTTCGCTTGGCCACGGTAGCGGATGACCGCGCTGACGGTGTCCGGGTTGACCCGCCCATCGCGGAGCTGAAAGATCCCGCCAGTCACCGTGGCCTGTTCCGGAGAGGGATCGCCCATCATCCACTGCGCGACATCGGCCCAGTGGGTGAGGATATCGGCGAGCAGCCCGCCGCCGTAGTCGGGAAAGTAACGCCAGGAGTCGTAGCGGATCCAATCGTAGGCCACCCTGGGGGCCGGTCCAAGAAAGCGCTCCCAGTCGAGGCCGGTCGGGCGGGGAAGTGGCTTGATGTTCCGGCGCTGCCAGGGAAAGTCGTGCCAGACGGCGCGCGCAAAGACGACTTTGCCCAGAAGTCCCCGGTCGAAGATCTCCTCCTTGGCCCGCCGGTAGTGGGCGCCGCTCCGCTGCTGGGTGCCGGTCTGGACGACGCGGCCGCTCTTTGCCGCGGCAGCGCTGAACCGCGCGGCTTCCTCAAAATGGTGGGTGGTCGGTTTCTCGAGATAGACGTGCTTTCCCGCCGCGAGGGCCGCCTCGGTCTGCGTGAGGTGGAGATGATCGGGCGAGGCGATCAGCACCGCGTCGACGCCCCGGCGGCCGAGGGCCTCCTCATGGCCGATCGATTCCGGATAGGTGCGCCCGGGCTCGGCGAGGAACGTCTGCGCGCGCTGCCGCTGCTGATCATAGACATCACAGATGCAGTGCAGATCGACCCGTCCGGTCGCCAGAAACGCCTTCATCACCTCGCGCCCCCGCCGCCCGCTCCCGATCAGGGCCATCCCCAGTCGGTTGTTCGCGCCAACGACGCGCCGCCACGATGCCGCGGTCAAAAGACCCGCTCCCCCAGCCTGTCGAACAAAATCTCTTCTCTTCATCGTCTTCAATGAGTGCCTCCGCCAGATGGGTGTCGCCAGATCTATCTGTATAGATCTATCTGTATAGATCAATCTGGCCAAACCCATGTGGATAGACGGGTCTGAACTCAGACCTGCGTCATCCAATACCAGGTCAAAGTTGCTCCCGGATCAGAAATTACTCAGTGGGTTACTGCGTC
>JBEAVZ010000369.1:0-6237 GCA_041160645.1 Acidobacteriota bacterium | reverse complement strand
GTGATGGCCTGACCGACTGGAATGCCTATTTCGACCGCTTTGCGCAGCTCTGCCCGGGCGTCCCCGTCCAGCTCGAGATCATCTCCGGACTGATCAGGCCCTATCCTTACCTGAAGAACGATTTCTGGGCTCCCTATCCGAAGGCAAAGGCGTGGGAGTTCGCGAAGTTTGTCCAGCTGGCCAAGCGGGGCCGGGTGGTTGCTCCACCGAGCTTCATGGCTGGGCCGGCAGGCCCGGAAAGGGTCGCCGCCGAGCAGCAGTTCCAGCGGGTGGAGCTCGAGAAGAGTCTCCGCTACTGCCGGGAGGTCTTGGGGCTGGGACTTAAATCATAATCATCGGCCAACCCCGCGGTGGGGGGTAATTTCAGATAAATCGATAATCTTTACCCCTCACCCCAGCCTTGCCTCGTCAAGATGGCGGCAGGCTGCGCGCCGGCAACCTGCCGTTGATACGGCCGGCCGGTGCTCACCCAGCGATCCTGCTCCTTACCCGGCCCTTATCCCGGAAGCAATAATGCTTAAACAATTACGGATAAAAAATTTCAAAGGCTGGAAAGATACAGGCCCCATTCGACTGGCTCCCATCACCCTCTTTTTTGGCGCGAACAGTTCCGGCAAGTCCAGCATCGGGCAATTCCTGATGATGCTGAAGCAGACGGTCGAGTATCCGGACCGAAAGGCTGTCTTCTATCCCGGGGGAAGAAACTCCGCCGTGCAGCTGGGCTCTTATCAGGAAATGGTATTTCGGCGCGATCGAAACAACAGAATTGCCTTTGACTATCAATGGTCGTTACCGGAAACGATGAGAGTCAAAGACCCTCTGACTGGTCAGGTATTCGCCGGTCAGGACCTGGATTTCAGTGCCGAAGTTGAACTAAATGAGGCCACTCATCATTTGCTTCAGGTATCGAGATTCAAGTATCGCCTTCTTGATGAGGATACGCTCTCATTTTCGATAGAGTTGAGCAGAGATCCGGCCAAGTTGGATAAGCCCGAGTATTCGACCGCTGCCGAATCGTACCACCTGGTCAGAAAGCAGAGGCGCGCCTGGGCGATAAAAAATGTCGTTCGTTTTTACGGTTTTCCGGATGAGGTTGTCGCCTACTATAAAAATGCTGACTTCGTGCAGGATCTCAATCTGGCGCAGGAAAAGCTTTTCAACTCCATTTCATATCTTGGCCCACTCAGAACAAAGGCGGAGAGGCTCTATACCTGGGGCGGAGTGACGCCTGAAAGCGTTGGCTTTGCTGGCGAAAATACGGTGGCCGCGATATTGGCGGCAAGAGACCGAAAAATAAGTCTTGGTTACAAGCGACCAGCGAAACCAATTGAAGAGATCATCTCGCTCAAGCTCAGGGAGATGGGCCTGATTGAAGATTTTAAAGTCAATCCGATATCAGAGCAGCGTCAGGAGTACGAGGTCAGGATTTGCATCAATAAGGGATCAAAAGATGGGGTTGATCTTCCGGATGTAGGCTTTGGCATCTCCCAGGTCCTGCCTGTCCTGGTGCAGTGCTTCTATGCGCCAGCCGGCTCGATCATTATCATCGAACAGCCAGAAATACATCTTCATCCAAGCGCCCAAGCGGCGCTGGCCGATGTCATGATCGATGTCATCAACTCCCGTGAAGACGGAAAGGACCGGGGAATTCAACTGATCATCGAGACGCATTCGGAACACTTCCTGAGACGATTGCAGAGACGGATCGCCGAAGACGCCATTCCGGAAGAAAAAGTATCGGCATATTTCGCCAATATTAATAAATCTCCGGCCACTCTGGAGTCCTTGCAGATCGATATGTTTGGGAATATCAAAAATTGGCCGGAAAATTTCTTTGGCGATGAGATGGGAGACATCACTGGTCACGCCAGGGCCGCCTTGCAAAAAAGGATTCTGAAAACCAGGGAGGTTGAGGAATCTTAATGCGTCTGCCCACAAAATGCCTCGTTGATACAAACATTCCCAAGATTGCCAACCTGGCCGCCCAGTCCGACCGTGATAATGACATTCCCGCTGATTGCGTCCTGGCCTGCATCGAAGCGATAGACCATATCATTGCGACCCGGGGATTGATTCTCGATGCGGGTGACGAGATCTTTGATGAGTATCGGCAGCAGCTCTCGATGAAAGGACAGCCCGGAGTCGGGGACAAGTTCATCAAATGGGTCCATGACAACCGGTGGAACCTGCCTCAGTCGCAGCGTATCCCGATTACCAGGAATGGCGAGTCTTACGATGAATTCCCAACCAGTGATGAGTTGCGTGATTTCGACATCTCAGACCGGAAATTTATCGCCGTGGCCAATGCGACGGTGCAGAAATGGCCGATCCTGCAGGCGACCGACAGCAAGTGGTGGGGATGGCGCGAGGCCCTCGCAGAAGCCGGAATAACGGTCTGTTTCCTCTGCCCGGACTATGTCAAAACCAAATATGCCGGTAAAATGGGCAAGTGAAAGACGTCTTCTTCAAATTTCCCTCGACGCCCCACCTGGCAACTCTCCCCGGTGTTGAGATCCGGGGTGACAAAGTGCTGTCGATATCCGAGCGCGATCGATTCCTCCAAAACGAAGTCACGATCGAGGAGAAGATCGACGGCGCCAACCTTGGTATCTCTTTTGATCACGAAGGAACGATCCGGGCTCAGAACCGTGGAAGTTACATTGAGTTGCCAGGCTCCGGGCAATGGAAAAAACTTGGTGAGTGGCTAGCCCCCCGGACCGATCAGCTCTTTGAGCAGTTGACTGACCGCTACATTCTATTTGGTGAGTGGTGTTATGCGCAGCATTCGATTTTCTATAATCGGCTGCCTGACTGGTTTCTCGCCTTTGACATTTACGATCGGGAGGTCGAGAAGTTTCTGGCGGCCATTCATCGGGATCAGATGCTGGAGGAGATGCGGATCTGCCGGGTGCCGACGATTGCGCATGGAGTGTTTTCTTACGCAGAGGTTGAGCGACTTTTGTCAAAATCAAGCCTGACCGATCAACCTGCGGAGGGAATCTACCTGCGCGTCGATCGTGGTCGTTGGCTCGAACAGCGGGCCAAGCTTGTGCGGGGAGAATTTATTCAGGCCATCGACAAGCATTGGTCCTCATCGACGATCAAACCAAACCGGGTGAGTGTGGACAATCATCCTTTGTATTGAGCGGGCTGGTTTGATTGAGCAAGGCGAAACTGCCACCGAACACTCCGTTCGAGCCTGGAGATATCCTGATCAATTCGTTTCCCGCTGTCCGAAAAAGCAGCCATCAATGCTATCCAAGCCGCCGGGTCTCCTCCTCAGTGACGCTGCCAGGAACGGCGCTGAGGGGGATCTGGCCATTGAGGCTATCCGGAGGGAGCTGAAGCTTCCGATCGGTGTCGTTGGAGGTGTCAGAGGTGACGGGCGCGGGAGAAGGTGGAATATAGACAGGCGCGGCGGGCGGCGCAACCTGAATGGGTAACGGAGAATAGTTGACGGCTCCGGACGCGGCGGCTCGCAGCTGTTTCTCCTGGTTACGAAAGTAGAAGACCGCGAAGCTGATCGCAAAAGGCATCAGAATGGCCGCCAGTGGAGACAATTCGTCGAGATCGAGAATCGCAAAGACGGCCGGGCAGATTACCGCAAGAATAATGGAGAGGATCATCTTCTGCCGCGGGGTAAACGAGGCGAGCAAACGCGCGTGGGGCTTCAGCGAATGGTGCCCGGGATTGTTTTGAACAACAGGCGCTTCACCCGCGAGATATCCGGTCACGGGCGCCATTGACAATCCACACTGCCGACAGAACCTGACCTTATGGGGATTGGAGGTTCCACACCTTGGACAATAGATCGATTGGCTCTCCATCGCGACTCCATTCACTCTTCCCTGCCCACCTCGAGCATACTTCAGATGTAAAACGTGCGAACTTGTCTGTCGTTAACAACAAAATCGATCAATCACTTCAGGATGGTCCACTTTGGCGCCATCCTGAAGTGATTGACTAGTCAACTGGCATAGAAGGCGTTGGCGGCGCTGACACCCGAGTTTGCCGGCGCGTAGCCCTGGGCGCGGAGACACTTCTCGAGCGCCGCGAGGAGCAGGAGCACATTGTTCTCGGAGCTGCCGGCGCCCATGAGTCCGATCCGCCAGATCTTGCCCTTGAAGACCCCGAGCCCGCCGCCGACCTCGATATCAAACTCTTCGAGCAGCTGCTTCCGGACCTTCATGTCGTCAACACCCTCCGGGATGCGGACCGTATTGAGGGTCCAGAGGCGGTGGCCCGGGTCGACGAGCATCGACAATCCCATTGCTTCAAGGCCGGCGACGAGGGCGTGGTGGTTCCGTTCATGCCGGGTGGCCCGGTTCTCGAGCCCCTCCTCGGCGACGATGCGCAGCGCCTCGTGGAGGGCATAGTTCATGCTGATGGGGGCCGTGTGGTGATAGGCGCGGGGTGCGCCAGCGGCCTCTCCCCAGTAGGCGGTGAGCAGGTTGGTGTCGAGGTACCAGCTGCAGACCTTTGTCTGGCGGCCCTGAATCTTGGCCACGGCGCGATCGCTGAAGGTGACCGGAGCGAGACCGGGCGGGCAGGAGAGGGCCTTCTGGGTGCCCGCATAGCACGCATCGACACGATTCCGATCGACGCCAATCGAGTGGGCCCCAATGCTGGTCACCGCATCGACGATCAGATAGCCATCCCGCTCGTCAGCAATCTCACGCAGCGGCGCGAGATCCTGCAGCACACCGGTCGAGGTCTCAGCTTGGACGGCGAAGAGAACCCGGGCCTTCGAGTTGCGCCAGACAGCCCGCGTCTTCTCGAGGTCGACCGGCCCGCCCCATTCGCACTCGACCCTGACGGGCCTGGCGCCCACCCGGAGGGCCATCTCGTGCATGCGCTCGCCAAAATAGCCATTGATGCAGACGACGATCTCCTCGTCAGGCTCGAGGAGGTTGGCCACGGCCGCCTCCATCCCTGCGCTGCCGGTGCCGGAGACGGGAATGGTCAACCGGTTGTTGGTCTCGAAGACATAGCGCAGCAGAACCTGGACCTCATCCATGGTCTGGACAAAGAGCGGATCGAGATGACCGACGAGCGGTGCGGCCATCGAACGGAGGACGCGATCATCGACCGGACTCGGACCGGGGCCAAGCAGAACGCGGCGTGGTGGGGTCAACGGCGAGATGACTGGTGCATCGGCTATGGACATTATCGAACTCTCCTCTGTTGGTCTGATGTTGGGGTGCAGTTGATGCCCGGTCAGCGGCGGACGAGATCCGCCAGACTCTCCTTGAATGGCGGCCGGGCAATTCCCTTCTCGGTAATGATCGCGGAGACATACCGATTTGGCGTCACATCGAAGGCCGGGTTGGCCACCTGGATGCCCGTCGGCGCGAGGGCGACCTCTTTGACGTGGGTCACTTCGCGCTGATTCCGCTCCTCGATCGGAATCTCATCCCCGCTCTCCATGGTCAGATCGAGGGTCGAGATGGGAGCGGCGACATAGAAGGGGACGTTGTTCTCGCGCGCGAGGACGGCCACCGAGTAGGTGCCGATCTTGTTGGCGACATCGCCATTGGCGGCGATGCGGTCGGCCCCGACGACGACACAGCTGATGCGCCCTTTTTTCATGAAATAGCCGGCCATGTTGTCGGTGATGAGAGTGACCGGTATGCCATCCTGGTGGAGCTCCCAGGCCGTCAACCGGGCTCCCTGCAGGAAAGGCCGGGTCTCATCGGCAAAGACATCGATCCGCTTCCCCTTCTCGATGGCGGCACGAATGACTCCCAGCGCTGTCCCATAACCGGCCGTCGCGAGGGCTCCGGCATTGCAATGGGTCAGAACCGTCCCCTCATCCGGGATCAACTCCGCCCCGAAATGGCCCAGCGTCCGGTTGATCTCGATATCCTCGTGGTGAACTCGCTGCGCTTCCTCAATCAATCGCTGCTGGATCGCCTCGAGCTGCATATTCTCCGCCCGGAGGCGCTGGTAGAGCGACCTCATCCGATCGATCCCCCAGAAGAGATTGACCGCCGTCGGACGAGTGGCCGCCAGAAGCTGGCAGACTTTATCGAAATGGGCGTCGAACTCGGCAACGGAAACGGTCGGGAAGTCGCGCATTCCCAGCGCTACGCCCATGGCGGCCGCCACGCCGATCGCCGGCGCTCCACGAACGACCATCTCGGTGATCGCCCAGCCGACCTCCTCATAGGTACGAAAGACCGGATAGAGCTCTTCAGTCGGCAGCAGCCGCTGATCGATCATTACAACACCTTCATC
>JBEAVZ010000275.1:0-4330 GCA_041160645.1 Acidobacteriota bacterium | reverse complement strand
TCGCTCTCCCTGGTCACGTAGCTGGCCGACTTGTGCGGATGGAGATCGCTGATCGGCGCCGGCTGCCCCGGGTAGACGACCGTGCCGCTATGCTCAGCCGGGAGAAAGGCGGCATCCCAGTTCTTGACCCCATTCGAGGGCATCCCGCGGTGATCCGGCAGGACGACAAAGGTTGGCAGATTGTCGTTCATCGATCCCAATCCATACGATACCCAGCAACCCGCTCCCGGAAACCCGGGCAAGAGAAATCCGGTCGACTGCAGCAGCGTCGCGGTGCTGTGGACGCCCGATTTGCTGACCATGTTATGAACAAAGGCGATCTCATCGACGACTGAACCGAGCGCCGCGACCGGTTCACCAAGCAGCTTGCCGCATTGCCCATACGGCTTGAAATCCCAGAAGGGCTTCAGCCAGGGCCCCAGTCCGTCCTGGAAGGCCTCGACGTGCTCTCCAAAGTCGCTCGGTTGCCCGTGGCGCTTCACCAGCTCCGGCTTGAAGTCGAAGAGGTCGAGATGGCTCGCCGCCCCCGCCATGAAAAACTGGACAACCCGCTTCGCGCGCGGACGATGGTGGAGCCTCGACTGTCCATACCCAGACTCTCTCCCCAGCAGCCACGCCAGGGCGACGCCACCTAGCCCACCCCCCGACTCGATTAGGAAGCTCCGCCGTGTCGGAAGCCGGCGCTCCGATAGATGATGTGGTGATGGTCTTCTCATAGCGCGGAATATAGCTCATCCATCAGCCTTCCTCCAGATCGAACGAGACAAAGTTGCCCCCGGCCCCTCCCGGCGGCGCCGTCGCCCCGCGCCAGACAGGCCCGCTTTGTCCTTGTCTGACAGCCTCATTTGCGGTACCTTCCATCTCTGATACGAGATGTGGTGGTATTGGGTCTGGTTGTTGAATTTATCAGCTACACTGGTCCGACAGATCCAGACGGCAGATCCAGACGGTAGATCCTGAAGAATGGCATTCGGTTGATGGGCAAAAAGATTAAATCCTTGGCGATCCTTCTGCTGGGCGGGCTGCTGGCCTGGTGGTTTGTCAGTCGGCTCGACTGGACCACGGTTGGCGCCCATCTCCGCGAGGTCCGCATCTGGCCACTCATCATCGCCAGCCTGCTGATCAACCTGACCATGCTCGTCCGCAGCCTCCGCTGGCAGGCCTTTCTCGCCCCATCGGCCCACGTCGGACTCCGCAACCTCTTCGCCGCAACCTCGATCGGCTTTGGTGCTCTCTTTGCCATCGGTCGTGCTGGCGAGATTCTCCGTCCGGCGGTCCTGAGCATGCACGAGCGGCTTCGCCCCAGCCTGACCTTCGCCACCATCTTCATCGAACGAATCTACGATACAGCGGCCGTCGTCCTGCTCTTCTCGACAAGCATCATCTTCCTGCCCCCGTCGCTGATGGCCGGCCAGGACAGTAGCCGACTTGAACTGCTGCGAACCATCGGAACGCTCCTGACGATCGGACTGCTCGCCGGAATCGGGCTGCTGATTCTGCTCCGGCTCCGCGCCCGCCCCATCATCCAACTGCTCGAGACCCGGGCCAGACCGCGTGCCCCAAGACTGCTTGGGCCCCTCATCAATTTCGTGCGCCACCTGACCGAAGGGCTCGGAGTCCTTACCAATCGCCGCGAGCTGGCTCTCACTATCTTCTATACGGCCCTTGTCTGGGGCCTCATCATCGCCGCCAGCTGGATCACCTTCGACGCCTTCGGTCTCGACTTTGGTCCCGGACAGGTAGTCTTTACCCTTGGCTTCGGACTCGTCGGATCGCTCGTTCCAACTCCCGGCGGCTCGGCCGGGGCCTATCACGCCGCCGCCGCGCGAGGTCTCGAATTTCTCGGACTCGATCCCAACCTCGCCGCCAGCATTGCCATCATCAACCATCTCATTGGATTCGGCCCACCATTCCTGCTTGGGCTCTACTTCCTGGTCCGTGACGACCTGAGTCTGGCTGGCATCCGCGAGATCTTTGCCAGTGAAGCGGCCCATGGGGCGCCCAATGGGGCTGATGGATGAGCCACGTTCGATGCTCTCCCGTGCCGCGCCCCATTCGCTCTACCCGAGGTTACTGAGGTTACTGAAGATGAAATGCCCATTCTGTGGTCATATAGAAGACAAGGTGGTCGACTCCCGCGAATCCCGCGAGGGAGACGCCATCCGCCGCCGCCGCGAATGCCTCAAGTGCGAACGACGTTTCACCAGCTATGAACGGATCGACGAGATCCCGTATATGGTCATCAAAAAGGATGGCCGTCGTGAACCATTCAACCGTGACAAGGTCATGTCCGGACTCCTCCGCGCCTGTGAGAAACGGCCAGTCCCCACCAACCGGCTCGAGGCAATCGTCAATGCCGTCGAAGCCTATGTCCAGACATCTCCTGAACGCGAACGGCACACTTCAAAGATTGGTGAGATGATCATGCGCCGCCTCAAGGAGCTCGACAAAGTTGCCTACGTGCGCTTTGCCTCAGTCTACCTCGAATTCCAGGATCTGTCTGAGTTCATGGACGAGCTGAAAGGGCTGCTTCGCAACCGAAAATAGCGTCTTCGCGAAAAAAATATTGAGGTCAGAGCTCTTTTTTATGCAATTAAGTCACTTTGAGACTTGCAAATCGTTGAAGTCATTGCTAGTATGCGAGTTTTGATGGACCTGATTAGTCGTTCTCGAGCGGGTTGAATTTTACTCACTGCCGTCCACTCCGCGTCAAGCAGATCACGGCGCTTAAAGTGGGGAATTTTAATTGAGAACTCTGATCTTGCAAGTGCCTGTTGCTTGTCGGGCGATCTTTTAGTTTTTCGGGCGTTTTTTCAGGTGGCTTCTCAAGTGGTTTCTGGATTATCAGCGAAGTTCTGATGAATCCTCCGGATCGATTCCGTCGCCGGTGTAGCTCAGCTGGTAGAGCAACTGATTTGTAATCAGTTGGTCGGGGGTTCGAGTCCCTTCACCGGCTCTCTTTGAAATTGTAATTTTCGCGTCGATGGTCCATAATGCGATTTCGTTTTGCGGAGGGCCACTAGCTTTTTCGCGGATGATCAATCACTACTCAATGTGAATGATCGCGGCCAGACGTGAAACTTGCGCAGGGGTGGTCGAGTGGCTAATGGCACCGGGCTGTAAACCCGGCGGATTAACATCCTACGTAGGTTCGAATCCTACCCCCTGCATTTTGATAATCAAGCGAGCTGTCTGATCTTCCTTGTGATCTTCAGAAAGTCTCCTTGAGCGGGCGTAGCGCAATTGGTAGCGCACCAGCCTTCCAAGCTGGTTGTTGCGGGTTCGAGCCCCGTCGCCCGCTCCAAATTTTGACGGTTTAGCCCACATAGCTCAGTAGGTAGAGCGCGTCCTTGGTAAGGACGAGGTCACCGGTTCAAGTCCGGTTGTGGGCTCCAGTTTTTTTCATTGGATCTTCATCCAGCGTTGTGACATAGGGCAGTCGATCGCGGCGCCGCCCGACGCAGAATTCCGTTTCTGCACGCACAACAAGGTTGCAGATTCGTTGGTCAACAACGCAGCCGCCGGTTCCAAATTTGAGGCCGGCCACAACGACAGCAGTGAGCGTTCAACATGCGTGATAACATCGTTTTACAGTGCACCGAATGCAAAGAGCGTAACTACGTGACGACCAAGAACAAGAAGAAGACGACCCAGCGTCTCGAGTTCCGCAAGTTCTGCCGCCGTTGCCGCAAGCATATTGCTCATCGCGAGACCAAGTAGAATCTTCAGGTCTGAGCGAATGAGCGAGATCCACAGGACTCTGGATCTCCTGAAAGTTTAAAGGGGTATAGTGTTAACGGTTAGCACATGGGTCTCCAAAACCTAGAGTTCGGGTTCGAATCCTGATACCCCTGCCATTCTCTCTGATTCTATGAGCGGTTCAAAAAGTTGGGTCTTCCCTTCTTGCCGCAGTCGAAATAGCTAGCCTGGGTAAGACTTAAAAGAGCTTCTGTTCTCCAGGCTGAGATGAATAACCGATCCGGATGGATCAACAAAACCCGGCGCTGCCGGGCTTGTGTTTTGGGGCGTCTGACGTTCGCCTGCTGATCTGAAGACTCTGGACGCTGGTCCTCTGGGATCGCGCCAAGCTGTTTCAAACCTCGGCACCGAAGCCTTCGAGCTCACAAATGGTTGATCGGAGTCAGTGATTGTCAGGGAACCAACTCCGGACGAAATGGCAACCGGCCCGAATGGTCTAAAGCCGAAGTCGATGGAGTCAGTGAAGACGAGGCGGTCGGGAGGCCTGGCGCAGACAGCTCAAGACGGAAGAGCGGTAACGCGGAAGACCAGCGAGACATCTCAGGCTTTTAACGAGCCAGAACAGATAGTC
>JBEAVZ010000239.1:0-4006 GCA_041160645.1 Acidobacteriota bacterium | reverse complement strand
CTCCATGGCAGCATCGGCACAAACCCTGCAAAAACGATCTTCGGCGGGACTGCTTCTGCAACTGTGGCACTCGTCATTAGGCAAGAAATATGTCATGGCGGTGACTGGGTTGGGTCTGTATCTCTTTGTAATCATTCATATGCTGGGCAACCTGCAGATCTTTCTGGGTGCCGAGGCGCTCAACGCGTATGCGGCGCTCCTGAAATCGAACCCCGGGGTGCTCTGGGGAGCCCGAATCGGCCTGCTGGCGATCGTGGCCCTGCACATCACGTCAGCCCTGCAATTGGCGAGCATCAACCGCAAGGCGCGGCCAGTTGGCTATGCGACCGATAAACCGGTGGCCTCGACGTTTGCCCAGCGCACGATTCTCGCCAGTGGCTTGATCATTCTGGCGTTCATCCTCTTTCATCTTGCGCACTATACGCTCGGCCTGGTTGATCCGAGCTTCCTCGATCTGCACGATGAGATCGGCCGCCACGACGTCTACGGGATGGTCCGGCAGGGCTTCTCAAACCCGCTGGTCTCCGTCTTTTACATCGTCGCGATGGGTCTGCTCCTCCTCCACCTCAGTCACGGTGTGAGCAGCCTCTTTCAGTCGCTTGGACTGCGCAGCAAAAAGACAGTCGGTGTCTTCGATAAGTTGGCGAAGGGATCCGCCCTTCTGCTCTTCATTGGAAACAGTGCGATTGTCATTGCGGTTCTGTTTGGACTAATCAAATGACAGAGTAGTGAGGATTAAGAGATGAGTATCAAACTTGATTCAAAGATTCCGTCCGGTCCGGTCGCTACGAAGTGGAGCCGATACCGGCAGGAGATGAAGCTGGTCAATCCGGCCAACAAGCGTAAGTTCAGTGTAATCGTCGTTGGGACGGGTCTGGCGGGCGCCTCGGCCGCCGCAACGCTCGGCGAGCTTGGCTACCAGGTCAAAGCCTTCTGCTTCCAGGACAGTCCGCGCCGGGCCCATTCGATTGCCGCGCAGGGTGGGATTAACGCCGCCAAGAACTACCGCAACGATGGCGACAGCATCTACCGCCTCTTCTACGACACCATCAAAGGCGGCGACTTCCGGGCCCGCGAGGCCAATGTCCACCGTCTGGCGGAGGTGAGCGTCAACATCATCGACCAGTGTGTGGCCCAGGGAGTCCCCTTCGCCCGGGAATACAGCGGTCTGCTCGACAATCGCAGCTTCGGCGGAGCCCAGGTCTCCCGGACCTTCTACGCGCGCGGCCAGACAGGGCAGCAGCTCCTGATTGGCGCCTACCAGGCGCTCGAACGGCAGATCGCCGCCGGAACAGTCGAGATGCATGCGCGGACCGAGATGCTCGACATCGTGCTCGTCGATGGCCACGCGCGGGGCATCATCACCCGCAACCTGGTGACCGGCAAGATCGAGGCGCACGCGGCGGCGGCAGTCGTCCTGGCCACCGGTGGATACGGCAACGTCTTCTACCTCTCGACCAATGCGAAGGGTTGCAATGTCACCGCCACCTGGCGCGCCCACAAGAAGGGAGCGCTGTTTGCCAATCCCTGCTACACGCAGATCCACCCGACCTGCATTCCGGTAAGCGGCGATCATCAGTCGAAGCTGACGCTGATGTCGGAATCGTTGCGCAATGACGGTCGTGTCTGGGTGCCGAAGCGGATCGAGGATTGCGGAAAGCCCGCCTCGAGCATTGCGGAGAGTGATCGGGACTACTATCTGGAGCGCAAGTATCCCAGCTATGGGAACCTCGCGCCGCGCGATATCGCCTCCCGGGCCGCCAAACAGGTCTGTGACGAGGGACGCGGCGTTGGACCAGGCGGGCGCGGGGTCTATCTCGATTTCGGTGACTCGATCAAGCGGCTTGGCGAGAACAAGATCCGCGAGCGGTATGGCAATCTCTTCGATATGTATCGTCAGATCACTGGCGAGAATGCCTACCAGCAGCCGATGCGGATGTATCCGGCCATCCACTACACGATGGGCGGTCTCTGGGTCGACTATGAACTGATGAGCAATGTGCCCGGACTCTTCGTGATCGGTGAGGCCAACTTCTCTGATCACGGCGCCAACCGGCTTGGGGCAAGTGCCCTCATGCAGGGGCTGGCTGATGGCTATTTCGTCCTCCCGCAGACGATTGGCGGCTACTTTGCCGCCGGGACGAACGGTGACTACTCGGTCGATCGCCCGGAGTTTCGGCAGGCGCTCGAGGATGTCCGGACCCGAGTCGACAAGCTCTTGTCGATCAAGGGGAAGAAGACCGTCTCCGAGTTCCACCGCGAGCTTGGCAAGATGATGTGGGACGACGTCGGAATGGGCCGCACCAAAGATTCTCTGCAGCGCGCGCTGACGCGAATTCCGGAGCTGCGCAATGAGTTCTGGGAGAATGTCAACGTGCTCGGCGGCGGGCTTGAACTCAACCAGGCCCTGGAGCAGGCGGGGCGGGTGGCCGACTTCCTCGAGTTTGGCGAACTGCTCGCCTACGATGCGTTGCAGCGTGAAGAGTCCTGCGGTGGCCACTTCCGCGAAGAGTACCAGACTGAGGATGGCGAAGCGCTGCGCAATGACAGCGATTACTCCTATGTCTCTGCCTGGGAGCACAAAGGAGTCGATCAGTTCCCTGTTCTCCACAAGGAGCCTCTCGTCTACGAAGAGGTAAAGATGACGCAGCGGAGCTACAAGTAAGTGAGATTGGGGGTGGCGAGTCAGCGGAGAGCTGGCTCCGCCGCTCCCCGAAACTCTCTCAACGGTTGGAGGAGAATAAGAGACATGAACCTGACACTGCGAGTCTGGAGACAAAAGAGTTCGGCGAGTGGAGGGCAGTTTGTCACGTATGAGGCGCCTGACATCAGCCCGGATATGTCATTCCTGGAGATGCTGGATGTCGTCAATGACCGATTGATCAAGAAGGGTGAGGAGCAGATTGCTTTCGATCACGACTGCCGTGAGGGCATCTGTGGGATGTGCTCGCTGGTGATCAACGGGACTCCGCACGGTCCGCTGCAGACGACAACCTGCCAGCTCCATATGCGGTCATTCAAGGATGGCGACACGATCACGATCGAACCGTGGCGGGCGACGCCATTTCCGGTCCTGCGCGACCTCGTCGTCGATCGCTCGGCCTTTGATCGGATCATCCAGTCGGGGGGCTACGTCTCGGTGTCGACCGGGGGAGCGCCCGATGGAAATGCCATTCCTGTCGCGAAGGTGGACGCCGACCGGGCGTTTGACGCGGCAACCTGTATCGGCTGTGGAGCCTGTGTCGCCGCCTGCAAGAACGCCTCGGCAATGCTCTTCGTCTCGGCCAAGGTCTCCCATCTGAGCCTTCTTCCGCAGGGACGGGTGGAGGAGGAACGGCGAGTCCTTAATATGGTCGCGAAGATGGACGAGGAGGGATTCGGCAACTGCACCAACACCGGATCCTGCGAAGCGGCCTGTCCGAAAGGAATCTCGCTGGACAATATCGCGAGAATGAACCGTCTCTACGCCAAGGCGCTCATCAAGGGCAGCATTAGCTGAGCGACGGCGTCAAGGAGCGCAGTGGGAGGGGCGGCACGGGTCGCCCCTCCTGCACTTTCCGCATCTGACACGAGATGGCTTCGGAGAGCCTTCTCCCCACCTTGTTTACTTCACCGGGCCAACCACCTTACCAGGCCGAACCCCCATCGACTCGCCATTAAGGATCACCACTTGGCCATTGATGACGACCGTCTCGACGCCCACCGGCTCCAGGAAGGGTTCGAGCATGGTTGAACGATCGATGACCAGCTGCGGATCAAAAATGATGACATCGGCCTTCAACCCCTTTTTGAGGAGGCCCCTGTCCCGAAGTGCGAGGCGACTGGCCGGCAATGCCGTCATCTTATGGACCGCCACTTCGAGAGTGAGCCATCCACGTTCGCGCACATAGCGGCCGAGGACCCGTGGAAATGTACCGGTTCCCCGCGGATGGCGCATTCCGATACCCCCATCGCTGGAGACCATGACCCAGGGCTGTTTATAGAAGGTCCGAATATCCTCATCGGT
>JBEAVZ010000214.1:0-4287 GCA_041160645.1 Acidobacteriota bacterium | reverse complement strand
CTCCATGGCCTTGTAACGCGCCCCATCGACGCCGATCTTCGAGATGATGTAGAGAATGATGTCCTTCGAATAGACGCCGAACGGAAGCTTGCCCTTCAGTTCGAAGAGCATCGTCTCCGGCACCTTGAACCAGAGCTCCCCCGTCGCCAGCGCCGCCGCCAGGTCGGTCGACCCGACTCCGCTCGCAAAGGTTCCCAGCGCGCCCATGGTCGTCGTGTGCGAGTCGCCGCAGACGATCGTCATCCCCGGCAGGACGTGGCCCTGCTCCGGAGCGATCGCGTGGCAGATCCCATGGTTGCCGATCTCATAGTAGCGCTCGATCCCCTGCTCAATCCGCCACTCGCGCAGCTGCTTGGCCAGCTCGGCGCTCTTGATATCCTTGTTTGGCACAAAATGGTCGGGCGTCACCAGAATCTTCGAGGGATCGAAGACCCGCTCGATGCCGAGCTTCTTGAGCATCGCGACCGCCGGCGGCGTCGTCACGTCATGCGCGACGATCAGGTCGATCGCCGCGTTGACGATCTCGCCTGGGACCACCTTGTCACGACCGCTGTGTGCAGCCAGTATCTTCTCCGTTATCGTCATTCCCATTTCTTCTTTTCTCCAGGCCCGCTCGGCCCCGATCAGTTCTGCCCTGATCAGGCTGCGCTCCGTGAGCGCTCCCGGGCATAGCAGGCTTTGTTGACCGCATTGAGATAGGCGCGCGCGCTCGCATCAACGATGTCCGTGCTTGCCGCCTTGCCAGTGTATGAGGTCCCGCCGAACTCGACGTGGACAAAGACTTCACCGACCGCGTCGGTGCCGCGCGTAATCGAGCGCACGTTGAAATCGAGAAGGGTTCCCTCGAGACCCGTCAGCCGGTCGATCGCCTCGAGAACAGCATTGACCGGCCCATCGCCAGTCGCCGCCTCACTCGCCTCCTGCTCGTTGGTCGTGTCGAGCAGCGTCACCCGGGCCGTCGCGTTGACGGCCGTTCCCGCCGTCGCTTCCAGCGAGCGCAGCTTGTAGCGCTCCGGGATCTGCGCGAAACCATCCTGCAGGATCGCCACCAGATCCTCTTCGAAGATCTCCTTCTTCTGGTCGGCGAGCTTGGTGAAGAGCTTGTAAGCCTTGTCGAGCTCCGGCCGGCCCAGGGTGTAGCCCATCTCCTCGTATTTCTTGCCGAGGGCATGGCGACCAGAGTGTTTCCCGAGGACGATGCTGTTGGTCTTCACCCCCACCGATTCCGGGGTCATGATCTCATAGGTGAGCCGGTTTCGCAGCACGCCATGCTGGTGAATCCCCGCCTCGTGGGCGAAAGCGTTCTTGCCGACCACCGCCTTGTTCGGCTGGACGAGCACCCCGGTGATGTTCGAGAGCGTCTGGCTCGACCGGTAGAGCTCCTCGGTGACGATCCCCGTCTCGAAGGGCATCAGGTCGCGCCGCACCCGCAGCGCCATGACCAGCTCCTCGAGGGAGGCATTGCCGGCCCGCTCGCCGATCCCATTGATCGTGCACTCGACCTGTCGCGCTCCGGCGGCAATGGCCGCCAGCGAGTTGGCGACGGCCAGCCCGAGATCGTTGTGGCAATGGACGCTGATCACCGCCCGGTCGATGTTCCGGACCCGCTGCCGCAGCGTCTCGATGATGTGCGTATATTCGGAGGGAATCGTGTACCCGACCGTGTCGGGAATGTTGACCACCGTCGCGCCCTCTTCGATCACCGCCTCGATCACCTGACAGAGGTAGTCGAGGTCGCTGCGCGTCGCGTCCTCCGCCGAGAACTCGACGTCATTCGTGAAGCTCTTCGCGAGGCGCACCCCGTTCCGGGCCATCTCGAGCACCTCTTCACGGGTCTTCTGCAATTTGTATTGGAGGTGGATATCCGAAGTGGCGATGAAGGTGTGGATCCGTGGATGGGCCGCGTCGGCCAGCGCTTCCCACGACCGCTCGATATCCTGCGGGGTCGTCCGGCAGAGGGCCGCGATCACCGGACGGCGGCAGACTCGTGCCACCTCCCGCACTGCGGCGAAATCGTCCTCCGAGGCCACTGGAAACCCGGCCTCGAGCACGTCCACCCCGAGGGAATCGAGCTGCCTGGCCATCTGCAGCTTCTCCTCCAGGTTCATACTGCAACCAGGTGACTGCTCCCCATCACGCAGGGTCGTGTCGAAAATGGCTACCCGCTCACTCATGCTTCTCTGCTCCTTACTTGACTCTCGGCCTGACAATCTGCTCCCGGCACTGCCTTGACGTCATTGGTCAATACTGACGTCAATCCCGACAGAACCGGACAATAGGCTACATATTAACAAATGAGATTTATCTTGCATAATTTATTGTTTTTAATATTATATAAATTCTTTTTATGATGTTAGGCTTTTTGGGGTTAAGCGAGGAGGAGCACGATGGAGTTTGGACAACTGGAGATCTTTCTCTGCATCGCCGAGGAGAAGAGCTTCTCACGGGCGGCGGAGAAGATGTTGCGGACCCAGCCGGCACTGAGTATCGCGATCAAGCGGCTCGAAGAGGAGCTGGGTGAGCCGCTCTTCGACCGCAGCAGTAAGAATGGCAAACTGACCGAGGCGGGGAAGATCCTCTACTCTTATGCGCAGCGGCTGATCAATCTGCGCCAGGAGGCCCGCGACGCGGTGGGTGAGTTGCGCGAAATGTATCGCGGTCGGTTGATCATCGGCGCGAACGAGAGCACGTCTTATTATTTGCTGCCGCAGCTCCTCTTTGAGTACCGCCGGCAGTACCCCCTGATCAAGATCGAGGTTCACCGCAGCGTCTCGGAGCGAATACCGCTCGATGTGCTGGAACGGAAGCTCGATTTTGGATTTCTGACCTATGATTCACAGCAGGCGGGCCTGGAATCGCTGGAGGTCAACCGCGACGATCTGGTGCTGGTCGTTCCGCCGGGACACGCGCTGGCCGGACGGGGGCCGGTCCCGATCCGGGATCTCGGCAGCTACCAGTTCGTCGCCCACAACGCGAAGAGCCCCGCCCGGGACCGCATCTTTGAGCTCTTCAGGCAGAATCAGACCCCACTCAATATCTGTGTCGAACTCTCGACACTCGAGACGATCAAGGATTTCGTGCTGCTTGGAGTAGGGATTGCGATCATGCCGCGCCTTTCGGTCAGCGCGGAGATCGAGGATGGTCGTTTGATCGCCGTTCCCGTGCGGGGGATGAAGATCGAGAAGACCCTGCGACTGGTCTTTCGGCGGGAGAGCAACCTGTCACACGCTGCGCGATCATTTCTGGAGCTGATCAGGAACTGGAAGGGGTAAGGTGGGCTGGGTGAGGGGGGGACGACCGGCCCCCCTCCGGCCCCTATTCCTAACCGACCTGCATCAGCCGATGCTCAGCCCCAATCGTCTCTCCAATTGCCTCATAAATCTGATCGATCACCTCATAACCATACCTGGCGAGGAAATAGCAGATATTCAGCTCTCGCTCCTGGAGATTCCGGTGCGGATAGAGGGCCGTCGACATTCGTTCGACCTGGTGCTGGGTCACCTCGTCCCGCCGTCCGCGATTGTGAACAAATCTCGTCCGCAGGTTGTGGATCTGGTACAAAATCTTCTCCCGGCCACCTTTAAGAGCCTCGGCCAGAGTTGGATCCACCCCCTGAAGCAACACCCGGAGCCGCTCCAGCTGTTCATTGATCACCGTCTCGGTCTCATCGAAGACCGTCGCCGTGCTGTGGTCGAGACTCCCCTCGACCACCTTTCGCAGTACGGCCTCGTGTCCATCGAAGAGATCGGCAAAACCGAGGCCGAAGCGGTCCATCGTCTTGGCATGGCGTTTCTCGACCAGGGAGAGGCTGGCCCGGGGCAGGATGAGCGGCGCCTTCCGGCCGAGCAGTTCATAGTTTGGATGGAGCTGGGCGAAGTAGGCGATCTCGGCCGCTCCGCCAATGATCGCTGCCGTTGGCAGCAGATAGTCCTGAACGATCGGCCGCAGCGTGACGTTTGGACTGAAGCTGGTTGGTTCACGGTGGACGCGGCTGACCAGCTCCGGGTAGTCGAAACTGGTTCCCGCCCCTTTGTGACCTTTGAGATGCACCCGGCCGTCATCGCCAAGGATGAGGGCGGTGCGCCGTCCGCCCTCGAGGATGAAGAGCGGGACGACCTCGGCGCCGGTGTGGACCTGGGCATGATACCCGGCCGTCTCGAGCTCGGTGCTCCGCCGGACAAGGTTGGCGGCAAATTCGGGGAGCCGAGCGAGCGCGCGATCGTAGATCGGGCTGGCGACCGCCTTCAGGCGGTCATCGAGCGGATCGATGAGAACGATTCCATAGTG
>JBEAVZ010000202.1:0-4218 GCA_041160645.1 Acidobacteriota bacterium | reverse complement strand
GCGCGATCACCGCAAGGTGGGACCGGAACTCGACCTCTTCAGCTTCAGCGAGGCGATTGGCTCCGGACTCGTCCTCTGGCACCCTAACGGGGCCATGATCCGCAAGCTGATCGAGAACTTCCTCAACGAAGAGCTCTACCGGCGCGGATACGACTTCGTCTATACCCCGCACGTTACCCAGTCGGAACTCTTCAAGATCTCCGGACACCTCGAGCACTACCAGGATGTTCTCTATCCCGGCATGGTCGACTCTGAGAATGAGGCTCTTCAGTACCGGCTCAAGCCGATGAACTGCCCCTTCCACATCCAGATCTACAGCTCACGCCAGCGCTCCTATCGTGACCTGCCGCAGCGTTACGCCGAGTACGGCACCGTCTACCGCTATGAGCGCTCCGGTGTCTCCCACGGACTGATGAGGGCGCGCGGTTTCACCCAGGACGATGCCCATATCTTCTGCACGCCCGACCAGTTGAAGGCCGAGATCTTTGGTTGTCTCGACCTCGTCGACCTGATCTTCCGCGCCTTCGGCTTTGAGTACAAGGCCGAACTCTCGGTGCGCCACGCGACCGACCGCGAGAAGTATCTCGGTTCGGACGAGATCTGGGACCTCGCTGAGGGCGCCCTAGCCGAGGCCCTCAACGAGCGCGGACTACCGTATCAGCGCATGGAGGATGAGGCCGCCTTCTACGGCCCGAAGATCGACTTCAAGGTCGTCGACGCCATCAAGCGCACCTGGCAGCTCTCGACCATTCAGGTCGACTTCAACCTGCCCCAGCGCTTTGGCATCGAGTTTATCGGCAACGACAACAAACCGCACCGGCCGATCATGGTCCACCGGGCGATCCTCGGATCCTTCGAGCGCTTCTTCGGCATCCTCGTCGAGCACTATGCCGGGGCCTTTCCAGTCTGGCTGGCGCCGCTCCAGGCGATCGTTCTGCCGATCTCCGATCGTTTCAATGACCAGGCCCGGGCCGTCGAGCAGTCGCTCCGGGCTGACGGGCTCCGCGTCGAGGCCGACTTGCGGAGTGAGAAGATCGGTGCCAAAATCCGTGATGCACAATTGAAGAAGATTCCTTTTATGCTTGTGATTGGAGAGCGTGAGGCTGAGGCCGGCACGGTGGCGGTTCGTGATCGCGTCAAGGGCGACACTGGGGCCGTTCCGGTGGCCGAATTCAGCGCTCGTCTGAAGAGCCTCGTCGAGTCACGAGCTCTGCAGACCTGAAGCTCTGCAATTATCCGTTCAACCCCAACTATCGCGGAGGTAAAGTTATTAACACTGGTTCTTCTGGAGGCGGCTTTCGAGGCGGGATGCGGCGCGATACCCGTGCCCCGCAGGTTCGTGTCAATGAGCGTATTCGCACCCGGGAAGTCCGGGTCATCGATGAGGAGGGGCAGCAGCTCGGGATTATGACCCCGCAGCAGGCGATCGACCTGGCCCGCCAGCGTGGTTACGACCTGGTCGAGGTCGCGCCCCAGGCGGTTCCACCCGTCTGCCGGATCATCGATTTTGGCAAGTACCTCTACGAGCAGAAGAAGAGGGCTCACGAAGCCAAGAAGAAGCAGGCAGTCATCGAGGTCAAGGAGATCAAGTTCCGTCCAATGACGGATGATCACGACTACAATTTCAAGATGAAGCATGCGCGGGAGATTCTCGAGGACGGCAACAAGGTCAAGGCGACCATCCGCTTCCGTGGCCGCGAGATCACTCATAAAGAGCTGGGATTCCAGCTCCTCGAGCGGCTCGAGAAGGATCTCGCCGACAAGGGAGTTCCGGAGTCGCGCCCGCGCCACGAGGGCATGCAGATCATCGTCATCTTTGGCCCGAAGCGCTAGCACAAGATTTGCCCTCGAACTGGGCCGGAATGGCCTGGAGTCGAGAAGACAGGCATCTGAATCATGTAACTCAAGTCGAAGGAAAGGGAAGTTATGCCAAAACTGAAAACGCACAAGGGGGCGGCCAAACGGTTTCGCACCACCGCGACTGGAAAGATCAAGCGCGGTCATTCACACGCCCGCCACATTCTGACCAAGAAGTCGACCAAGCGGAAACGCCAGTTGGATATCGATGTGCTCGTGGCCGTGGCCGACCAGGATCGTGTCGAGGCGATGCTGCCTTACGGCCGGAAGTAGATCCGGACCGCAGACTTGACTGGTTTGGTAATCATTATTTCATACCTTTTGTAAGGAGGAAGACATGCCGCGAGCTAAACGTGGGAGTAAGCGCCTCGATAAGCGCAAAAAACTACAGAAACTGTCGAAAGGCTTTCGTGGTACGAAGAGCAAACTCTATCGTTCCATGAAGGAGTCGGTCGAGCGCGCCCTTAAATTCGCCTATGTGGGCCGGAAGATCAAGAAGCGTGACTATCGTTCACTCTGGATCGTCCGTATTGGCGCCGCCGCCCGGATCAACGGCCTTAACTACAGCCAGTTTATGCATGGATTGAAGGTGGCCGGCATCGATCTCGATCGAAAGATCCTGGCCGACCTGGCCGTCAATCAGCCGGAGGCATTTGCCGATCTCGCCGGCTCGGCGAAGAAGGCTCTCCAGGCCAAAGCGGCCTAGTCGTCCCGGCCGCCATCTTAGTGATTAATCCGACCCAGGGCTTGCTGGTCTCTTCCGAAGTCCTGGGTCTTTTGGTTTGACAGGATTTTGGTTTGGCAGGAGAAGAGCGGCCGTGGATCCTCCGGTTCCACTGGCAAGACCTGAGTGAGTTGGAGAGGTGGCGATCTCCGCGCTCATCCAGCTTCGCCGCTCCTGCGCGGGCCACTTCTCTGCTGGAAATAGTGTCATGTCAGATCGAATCGACCAACTTCGAGAAGATTTCCGCCGCGAAATGGGTGAAGTAACGGCCGAGCCGGAGGCGACCGCGCTGCGTGATCGCTGGGTTGGCCGCAAGAGTGGTTTGCTGACGGCGGAGATGAAGACCCTTGGGCGCCTCTCGCCCGAAGAGCGTCGTTTGACCGGTCAGCTTCTCAATGAACTGAAGGACGAGATCGAGGGAGAGCTGGCGCGACTCGAGTCCGGGTTTGCCGCGGCCCGCGAGGCGGCGCAGCTGGCGACGGAACGGATCGACGTCACCCTGCCGGGACGGTCTCTGCCGACTGGCCATCTCCATCCGATCACCCTCCTCCGTCAGCGCATCGAAGATATCTTTGTCTCAATGGGGTACCACATCGAGGACGGCCCGGAGGTCGAGACCGACTTCTACAACTTCGATGCCCTCAATATCCCGGCGATCCACCCGGCGCGGAGTCGCCAGGACACTTTCTATATTAGCGAAAAGCTCGCCCTCCGCTCCCAGACTTCAACCGTGCAGATCCATTCGATGCAGCGCCGCCGTCCGCCCCTCCGCGTGATTGCTCCCGGGCGAGTCTTCCGGCGTGACACGCCCGATGCGACGCACAATCCGATGTTCTACCAGGTCGAAGGGCTCCTCGTCGAGCGGGGAATCACCCTCGGCGACCTGAAGGGGACGATTGAGGAGTTCGTCCGGCGCATGTTCGGACCGCAGACCCGCACGCGATTCCGTCCCTCCTACTTTCCGTTTGTCGAACCGGGCGCGGAGATCGACTACAGTTGCTTCAAGTGCGGGGGCACCGGTTGCCGGGTCTGCAAGGGATCGGGCTGGATCGAGATGGGTGGGTCGGGAATGGTTCATCCAAATGTCCTGCGCGGAGTAGAGATCGACCCTGATGAGTATACCGGGTTCGCCTTTGGGCTTGGGCTCGACCGGCTCTGTGCGCTCATGTATGGTCTCGACGACATCCGTCTGCTCTATGAGAACGACATCCGGTTTCTTGAACAGTTTCGCTAACTGAACGCCTATGAAACGCAAGGTCTCCGAGTTTGCCTATGGTTTTGTCCTGACGCATGAGCTGGTCGGGACACACGGATGGCTGCGTGTCAGTGAATCGGAGAGTATCGTCCGCCGCGGCGCGGGCGCCGCGAAGCGGGCGAAGGTCGAGCCGCGCCGTGGGCATCCAATCTTTATCCAGTTCAAGGCGAGTGACTACCTGAAGCGGCGCAACGCCGGTGAGTCGAAGCTGGTCGGTTTGCCCTACTTTCGCTTCACGATCCATCGCAAGACCCAGTCACAGCAACAGGAGCTGCTGATGGGGCTCGAGAAGAAGGGGCAGCTCGTCTTCTACGCCACCCCGAAGATCCACGAGGCCGTCAATCTGAACAGCGCCTTCTTTGACCGTCAGATAGTCGCCGGA
>JBEAVZ010000197.1:0-3794 GCA_041160645.1 Acidobacteriota bacterium | reverse complement strand
TCTCAACCCTCATCACCAGACTGAGAGATCGCGGCATGGCCATTCTGATGGCTACGCATGACCTCTTTCGCGCCAAGGAGTCGGGCACGCGTGTCGGCATCATGAAGAGTGGGCACCTCGTCGCCCAGATCAACACGGGTGAGTTCTCCCACGCCGATCTCGAGTCGATCTATCTCGAACATATGCATTGAGGCGCCGCGATCCGCTTCGCCGGTGGCCTTGACCAGTGGGACCAGTGGGACCAGTGGGACAGGTGGGACCAGTGGGACAGGTGGGGGGACCCGGGGATTTGGCAGAGTCATACCAATCGTCATTGTTCACCGGACAGCACTCTGCTTGTCCGGCCAGCTCCGCCAGCCGAGATAAGCTAAAAGAGTGACTTTACAAAAGCCCCGGGGGGGGGCACCAGTGGGGGCAAGGAAATATCTTTCAATCAGAATTGAAAGTGTGCATAATGTGGCCTCGGGTCGAGCCCGGAGGTTGGCTCATCGAGAAAGAGCGCCTCGGCCCGCCGCGCGAGGGCAATGGCGATGCCGACCTTCTGGCGCATCCCCTTCGAATAGGTCGAGAGGCGCCGTGAAGCTGCCTCCGGTGGCAACCCAACCTCGATGAGCAGCTCGCGAAGCTCGGCCTCGGCATAGTCCTGGCGATTGGCGAGGGCGGTGAAGTAGCGGAGGTTCTCCAGTCCGGTCAGGTTGCGGTAGAGCATGACGCTCTCCGGGATGTAACCGAGAATCCGCCGCGCCTCGAGCGGGGAACGGGTAACATCGATCCCTTTGATCAGGGCCGTTCCCGATGTCGGCTCGATGAAATTGAGAAAAATATTGATGGTTGTCGACTTGCCGGCGCCATTGGCGCCGAGCAGACAGTAGATCTCTCCGGCTTCAATCTTCAGATTGAGCGAGTCGAGGGCAACCAGATTCTGAAAGCTCTTGGTGAGATTAATGGCCTCAATCATTGTTCAACACTCCCGTTGATAATTACCAATTCCATTTCCAGTCGATCTGCGGCGCGAACCGGCAGACGTGGCGCCCGGTCCGGTCGGTGTCAGGCCTCCGGAGTCCTGAAGAGGAGCAACGCTCCGGACTCCGCACCGACGGCGAAAGTTCGATCGTCAGGTGACCAGACGAGTTGGGTGACCGGACTGTTGATTCCCATCCCGCCAACCGCGCGACGATTGAGGTGGGGACGCCAGATGATGATCCGGCCATCGAGACCGGCCGAGGCCAGCAGCTCACCGCGTCTCTGAAAAGCGAGGGCGCTGATAAACTCCTCGTGTCCGGCGAGGGTGATCGGCTTGGTGCCTTCGGGACTCTTCAGACAGTCCCAGATCGTCACGTCGACACCGCCGCCGGTGGCGAGGTAGCGACTGTTGGCATTCCAGGAGAGTTCGCGGACCTTGGTCGGATAGCCCCACATTTGCAGATCGCGCCCGGTCTTTTCAAACCAGAAATGGACTGTCGAATCCTGATCTCCGGTCGCAATATACTTCCCATTCGGACTCCAGGCAATCTTCAGAATCGAGCCTTTCCACTCGAAGCGGCGTTGCGGACTATCCTGACCAACGCCGAAGATGGCCATCTGGCTGTAGGTCGCGGTGCTGATCAGCTGGGCGCCCGGCTTCCAGGCGATCGATGAGATAGTCTTCGGATGGAGTTCGTATTCGCGCTGGAGCTGGCCGTTCTCATCCCAGAGACGTAACCGCCGCCCGGCCGCCGAGGCGAGCAGATTGGGCACGCCTTTTTTGCCGCCGAGAGGATTCCACGCCAGATGTTCGACCCACGGGGCGCCCCCCTCAAAGACGACCGCCGGCTGGCCCGAGGAGAGGTTCCAGATGATGATGCGCCCGTCCTGGCCGGCGCTGGAGAACCGGCTCCCGTCTGCGCTCCAGGCGATGGCCATGGTCCCAAACCCGTGGCCCGGCAACCGGACCAGCTCGTTGCCAAGGGCGTCAAAGATGGTGATCGGCCCATCGGCGGAGGCGGCCGCGAGACGCCCGCCGTGGGGATCCCAGGCCAGATCGATTACGTGCCCATCGACTGCCCCGACCCAGAGATGGTCGAGTGGGCGCATCTTAGTCGGCTTGTCGAGAACTAGGCCAGACATCTGCGAAACCCCTCATTCAGTGCGGCCCGATCGAGATTGCGTCCGATGAAGATCAGTGAGTTGTGGCGTGGCTGCTCCCCCCAGGGCCGGTCAGGCCGGCCATCAAAGAGCATGTGCACACCCTGGAAGACGTAGCGATTCGGACTGCCCTTGATCGAGAGCACCCCCTTCATGCGGTAGATGTCGGTGCCCTTTGTCTGGAGAAGATCCCCCAGCCAGCCGTTGAGCTTCCGGTCGTCGAGATCGCCCTTGAGGTTGATGCCCACCGAGCTGACCTCATCCTCGTGCTCGTGGTCGGGTTTATACTCGTGCTCGAAGAGGGGAGTCAGAAGCTGACCGTCACGTTCAATGCGCGCCGCAAACTCGACCGGTTTATGCTCAGTAAAGATGGCATAGGCGCCGGGTTTGGTGATCTTGAAGGGAAAAGTCACGGCGCGTCCATCGAGCTTCAACTGCCAGAGCTGCCGACCGGGCCGCATGAACTCTCCACTGCTCAGGTCAAACTCATCATCCGAGAAGGTCAGAACCGCCTCCATCTTGATCGACTCGAGCGCCTCGGGCGTCCCATTTTCGAGCGGAAGGATCAGTGCGTTCATGGTCTCATCCGGCCCGGGTTCGAGGGAGAGTTGGCAGACTCCCTCATCGAAGTTGAAGACACCGGCCCACTCAAACGGATATTCGGGCTCGAGAAAACGCGGGTCGATCTCGAGCGCCCGGTCAAGATTGAAGCCGCCAATGTTGAGGATGTGGTCGAGATCGATCACGGCATTGGTCGTCCGGTAGATGCGGGCGGCGGAGTTCATGGCCTTGATGCGGGCCTCGAGACGATCAACCTCCTCGGCGGGGACCAGATCGGTCTTGTTGAGGAGAATCACGTCCGCAAAGGCGACCTGCTCACGGGCCTCGTCGCTCGTGTCGATGTGCTGCCAGATGTGGCGCGTATCGACGAGGGTCACCACACCGTCCAGCGCCACCCTTGACTGCATCTCGTCATCGACAAAGAAGGTCTGGGCGACCGGGCCCGGATCGGCAAGCCCCGTCGTCTCGACCAGAATGTAGTCGAACTTCTCCCGCCGTTTCATCAAATTCCCGAGGATCCGAATCAGGTCGCCGCGAACGGTGCAACAGATGCACCCGTTGTTCATCTCGAAGACCTCCTCCTCGGCGTTGATGACCAGTTCCTGATCGACGCCAATCTCTCCGAACTCGTTTTCGATAACGGCGATCCGCTTGCCGTGATTCTCGGTGAGAATTCGGTTGAGCAGGGTGGTCTTGCCGGAACCCAGAAAGCCGGTCAGAACCGTGACGGGAATCCGCTCAGGCTGCGAAGTGTTGGATGATGCGCTCATCTGCTACTCTCCTTGTGACGCGTGGTCGTCTGGGCCCGCGTGGGTTGACCTGGCGAGGGTGGCCTCCAGGTCTCCGAGCGTCAGCTCGGCCATCGGGCGGTGAATCTTGAATTGCCGGGGCTGGCCTGGGGTCGTCAAAATGGCGATGACCGTCTCGATCGGGGGACAGCCCTCCTCCTGGCAGGCCAGTTCGGTCACCAGGATCGGGACCTCCTCGCCAAGGCCGAGCAGGCGCTGGACATCCTGACGGATGCGCTCCCGAGCCTCCTGGGCCGAGGGTGAAGATCTGGCGCGGGAATTACCTTGAAAGTCGAACTTCATCTTCTCTTCCTTCCGCGC
>JBEAVZ010000184.1:0-7349 GCA_041160645.1 Acidobacteriota bacterium | reverse complement strand
GCCATCTGGCGCTGCCGGGTGGGAGAGCGGAACATCAGGATCCCGACCTCGTGGCAACTGCGGCGCGTGAGACCTTCGAGGAGACTGGCATCGATCTGCGTCACGCCTCAGCAGGAACGGCGAGCTTTATTGGCCACCTTCCGCCGCTCACACCACGGAGTCCGGAACTGCCGCCGCTCGAGATCACTCCACTGGTGGCGATTGCGCCGCCGGAGTCAACTTTGCAACTCAATGGCGAGGTCAGCCAGGCCTGGTGGCTCTCGATCAACCAACTGGTTGGGCGGGGGCTCTCGACCGAATACCGTCTCGATGTTGGCCCCTACATTCGCAAGTGGCCGGCTTATGAGTCTCCGGGCGGGCCAATCTGGGGGATCACCGAACGAATTCTGACCCAATTTCTGACACTTTTGAAATAGACCAACCGGAAACATCGATCACCATGCCGACAGAAGAGAAGCACGAAACACCACACCTCCAGCGCCACTTTGGCCCGCTCCAGGCGACGGCGCTCAACATGTCCAACATGATAGGCATCGGGCCATTCATCACCATCCCGCTTCTGATGTCGGCGATGGGCGGTCCACAATCGCTGCTCGGCTGGCTGATTGCAGTGATCATTGTCATCCCCGACGGAATGGTCTGGAGCGAACTCGGAGCCGCCATGCCCGGTTCGGGTGGCAGCTACCTCTACCTCCGCGAGGGCTTTGGATCCCGAACCTTTGGTCGCCTGATGGCCTTTCTCTTCATCTGGCAGTTTATCCTCAGCGGCCCGCTCGAGATCGCTTCCGGCTACATCGGCTTTGCTTCATACTTCAGCTACCTCTGGAAGGACATGCCGTCGTATGGGCCCAAACTGATTGTCGTAACGGTGGGCCTGCTCAACATTCTGCTTCTCTATCGCCAGATCAAGCACATTGGAAGAATCACGGTCAGCCTCTGGATTGGCACGATGATCACGACGGGCGCGGTGATTCTGACCGGTGTCCTCAATTTCAATCCGGCCATTGCCTTCGACTTCCCTCCCGGGTCATTCAATTTCTCGCTGGGTTTTCTGCTCGGGCTCGGGGCGGCGTCGCGCGTCGGAGTCTACGACTATCTCGGCTACTATGACATCTGCTACATCGGCGAAGAGGTGCGCGATCCGGGTCGGACCATTCCGCGGTCGATCATCATCAGCGTCATCGCCGTCGCCCTGATCTACATCTCCATCAATCTGTCGATCATCGGCGTAGTTCCGTGGCGTGAGTTTGTTCCGGCGGGCGAGAAGCCTGCTTCGCAGTTCGTCGTCTCATTGATGATGGAGCGGATCTATGGACCGAAGGTCGCGGCGGTCCTGACCGTCATGATTCTCTGGACGGCCTTTGGTTCAGTCTTTGCGCTGCTGCTCGGATATTCTCGTATTCCATTTGCCGCGGCGCGTGATGGCTACTTCTTCAAGGTCTTCGCCAAGCTTCATCCGCAGGGCGGCTTCCCCTCCGTCTCCCTGGTGACAATTGGGGTCATCTCGATCATCTGCAGTTTTCTGCCCCTTGGGATAGTGATCGACGTTCTGATTGCCACCCGGATCATTGTGCAGTTCATCGGCCAGATCTTTGCGGTGACGCTGTTGCGCCGCCACGCGCCGGAGATGGCCCGTCCCTACCGAATGTGGCTCTATCCTTTGCCAAGCCTGGTCGCCCTCCTTGGCTGGATCTTTGTCTTTGCCACTTCGGGGCGGGAGATCATGCTCTTCAGTCTTGCCGCGCTCGGAGTCGGGGTCGTCGGATATCTCGGATGGGCGGTGCGGACTGCCCGCTGGCCATTCGCGCCAGAGGCCGAGTAGACTGATCTCTGCACCAAATGGTGGAGTTGGGGAACCATTCAGGGTCGTGACGGGTCACCGTGCAGCGGGTACGGCGAGCTGGCGGGCTTTCAAACCTCGACAGATAGGCTTACCCCGGAGATCGCGCCGCTGTGGCGCCAGTGGCATAATTGTTGCTTTATCAGAGAGGTGAGTCAGCGGCGGGGACTTAAGGGATTCGGGAGAACTGAGCCACGGAAGCGCGACCGTCGGGGACCTGACTTGAATGGCCTTGTAGTTGTGGTATCGACCGGCTCGCCGGGTCTGTGCCGTAGCTCGATCTTGAATGTTGATTGGGAAATATCAATTCCGGGGTGATTATTCCGGGATGATCACTCCGGATCGGGGTGCAGTGAGGTGGCGGGATTTTGGAGAGCTTAAAGAGATGAGCAGCCGGATGAGAGAATCGAAGATGATCATCTGCCTGATCCTGGTTATCCTCCTCGCCCTGCCACTCGCGATGGCCGGGCACGCGACGTCTCCAAGCCTCCAACCGCCGCGGCGGGGAAAGATTCCGGAACGGGCACGTGAGCGCGAGAAGATGCCGCCGCCGGCAGAACGACCCTCTCCCGATCGACGAGGACCTGCGGGTCCACCACGGGATGGTCCCCGGCGCCCCCCGCGACCTCTGCCAGGTCGCCCCTGAAATGGCCAACCCGGGGAGAAGCGGAGAGATAGCTCCCCACTGCTCCCCGGCAGCCAATCAACCCGGGAGCTCCGTTTTCGAGTCCCCGGCACAAAGTTATCGCCGCTTAGGCAGCCTTGGCAGCAGCACGACGCTTCGCCGCTCTGGCCCGCTTCAACTGCTTCGGATTCATCCGCGTCTTTCCGCTCGACCCGCGGCTGATTTTGCCACGCTTGGTACGTTTGTCTCCTCGACCCATCTCCATTCACCTCCTTGTCTGAAAATTGTCAACCGGGTCTGACCGGTTTGCTCGTCAAAATTGTTCAACTGGCCATTCTTCAACTGGCAGCTACTGCGAGGCGGTAATTGCCCACGGCCTGGGAGACCCGCCCCTCCTCGATCAGCTTCTCCAGGTGGGCGATGACCGACAGCTCAGCCAATTGATGGAGAGCTGGCGCGACATCGGCATAGACCTGGTCCACAATCTCTGCTGGATGTTGGCAGCCATTGGCCAGTGCGTCAAGGATCTGGAGCTCACGGCGCTGCCGGTGCTCCAAATATTCAAGGATCCGCTCGCGAGGGGTCGCGATGACCGGACCGTGTCCTGGCAGAAGAGCGGTCACGTTGGGCAGTTCGAGATACCTGTGGAGCGAAGCCAGATAGTCGACCATCCGTCCCTCCGGCGGCGCGATGACGACCGTGCCCATGCCCACGACACAATCTCCAGTGATCAGGGTGCCGGTGCGCTCTTCGTGCAGACTGAGGTGACCACGGGCGTGGCCCGGAGTCCAGAGCGCCCGCAAGCGCCACTCGAGGTCAGTCGCCTCTTCCCGCAGCAGGATCAGGTCTCCATCTTCGATGTGGCGATCGACCCTGACTTCACCTTCAAGCGCCTCGGCCGTCAGGCGGTGGGTCGCCACCGGCACACCGTAGCGGCGGACGAGGTGGGCGACGCCGCCAATGTGGTCAGGGTGGAGATGGGTGATAATAATCTCGCGCAGCCGTCGTCCGGTCGCGAGGAAGCGATCGAGCACCTCATCAAGTCGTCGCTGCTGATCGGGATATGGCGAGCCGGGGTCGATGACGACCAGCTCATCCCCACCAATAATCAGGCAGTTGGTATGGGTGGCCGGGGGAATGGTCGGAGTCCGCAACGGACAGATATAGATGCCATAACGCATCTCGACCCGCGATTCGAGATGGTCGCGTTCATCCTGGCCCACCTCATGCATTCGGGCTGTAAAACCATCGGCGCCTGCGGCGAGGGCTTGCAGGGCGGCCACGATGGGGGTGACGATGACCACCTCACCATCGACCCATTTGCGCAGCGCCTCTACGGGTCGAAGCCACTCCCCTGATTCGAGTTCACCGGGCAGAATCTCGGTCTGCTGTCCCTCCGGGAGCCAGCAGGCATAGAAGCGGGTGTCGTACCGACGTGGGTGGGCTGCCGGGGTGACCCAGCGCGGTGCCTCATCGAGGAGGGCCGCATCGAGTTCGATCTGCTCCTGGCGGAGAAGCTCGGCGAAGCCGATCTTTCCGGCGCAGAGGTCGTCACGGAGCTGGCGCAGCCGCGTGGGGGAGAGGCGTTCCACCCCGTGCCCAATCAACACCCCGGTCTCCTCAAAAAGTTCGCGAATCGCCACCACCCGCATCACGCCATCCTCTGTCCCCGCGCTGTGGCGAACTTCGATCAGGCGATCCTCATCATCGCGTTGTCCACCCGGAAAGGCGTGGTAGCCGGCCATAAAGTTGAGGCAGGGGGATCTTCTCACCCAGTAGACGTGGGGGTCTTCACGATCCCGGAGGAGAATCATCGCCGCGGCATCCCGGGGTGTTGCCGGGGGGTTGTCATGAAGACTCATCAGTTCCCTTTCGAGCGGCGCGCACTCGTCGCGGCGCCCCTCTCGCGATCACCGGGCCCGTTCCGCAGCGATTGCATCAATCGGCGCAACTCGCCGACGATCTTCTCAGACGCGTCTGTCTCGAGATAGCTGCTGCGGGCCCGCCAGGTCTCATAGCCACCAAGTCGGTGCTGCGCTGGTGTGGGCAGATAGCCATTGTAACCGTTGGCAAGCGAGATCGTGAAATGGCCTTCAAAGGGGGTGCGGCTCTTCAGCTCAAGTCCAATGGCCGTAAAGACTTCACAGGGGATGGCGGCGATGCTCAGCTCGCCAAGGCGATGGACCTGCAGACGCACCGGAACCTGCGGCGGATAAAGATCGAGCAGCAGCGCTTCACGGGCGTAGATGGCCGCCTGGTCGCTCAACTGACCATCGCTGCCTCGCGGCGACTTCTCGACGAGGGTCCGCGCCCGCTCCAGCTCGGCGCTGGTCGCCTTGCGAACGCGGAGGCGGAGATCGCTCTCGGCACTGGCGATCGGCAGATGGCGGTGAAAGGTCAGGCTGGCATAGGCTTCCAGCGTGGCCGCCGCGACACTCTGCGCGACACGCTCGAGCTGCTCGCCCGGATAGCCATCCTTCCGCGCCGGCCCCGCGTAATTGACGTTGTTGACGTCCCCGCTCGTTCCGTTCGACATTATGCCGACAAAGGGCGGCTTGCCGGCGTAGCGCTCCCCGTCTGCCTCGAGGAGACGGGAGATCCGCGTGGCAAAGACACCAAAGTAGTCGGCGGAGATCGCCGGATATCCGCCAACATAGTGAAGGCTGTAGTTGGCAAGGAGGGCGAGGGGCCGCTGATCACTCACTGCCCGCGCCGCGATGATGGTGATCTCCGGATCGATGGGGCCAACCGGATGGCTCACCTGCGGATTCTGAAACCCCGGATTCATCTTCACCCGGTCGGAGGTTCCCCCGAGAGGATTGGTGTACTGCTGGCCGGGCTTGAGCAGCCACCGCCGGTTGAAGAGTTGTGACGGATCAGCTCCCTTCCCCCAGGCAATCTCTGCCGGCTCGAGATTGCGGTGCGCCTGGATGATGCTGCGCGCGATAAGGGTCGGCAAGGTGGCCAGATATTCCGGATCAGGATCACTCTGGAAGACCGGGGTCATGGTTGCCGCATAATGGGTATGGGTCGCGGAGATCAGCATGCTCGAGGTCGGTACGCCGGTCGCCCGCGACGCGATCGCCTTGGCCTGCTCACTGACCTCGCGGGGCACCATGCAGGAGTCGACCACCGTGAAGATCAGCTCACGCCGCCCATCGGCGAGCGCGAAACTGCGGGCCAGCATGGGGTCGTGAACCGTCGCCGCAAACGCTCCACGCATTCCTCCATTGATCGGAGAAGGGAGACGCGATGGGGTGATCGGCTCGGCATGCGCCCCGGCCCTGAACTCAGGGGTCGCCGCCGGAGCGGGAAGGACGAGCAGACAGAGAATGGCTATCAACAATCTATGCATATCGCTCTCTTTCGTGAACGGTCGAAGCGACCGCCCGGCAACGTGTCCGGGAAGTGGGCACTGCCCCTTTCCCCCGGCGTAGAAACAGCGCCGCCGCATCTGACCTGGTGCGCTATGCTAATCAATTCACCCGGCCTTTTCAATCGGCGTCTCTGACGCCGCGACACCAGTCGCGGTCGAACGATCATGGGCGGACAAACCGCTGGGGATCTTTCAGCCGGGGATGTTTCAGCCATCGTCCCTCGCCGCGCTGCTCGTCCGCGTCAAGCCGCGATCCCGGGGCTTTGGTGACGAAGGCGGGGGCAGCCGCTCTACATCATCCACTTCAACTCTATAACTGCGCGGTCACGCTGGGCAAAGTTGCCGAAGAGATTTCCCGGCGCGCCTCCAAGGAGATCGACACCGAGACCAACACTCCAGTGATCGCCGATCGATTTTACCAACCGCGGTCTGATCATCGACTGCCTCTCATTGAGGCCGGTCAGAATGAAGATCTCCGGGCGCAGGGTGTCTCGCTGAAAATTGGTCCGCACATAGAACGAGAGGAGATGGTTGTGGCGCGGAAGGGCGAGGGGCACGCCACCAGCCGGGGTCGCTTGCCAAAAGTATTGTCCACTCAGCCAGAGCCACGGACGCGCCGCATAGTCCAGCCCGACCACTCCGGAAAACTGATCACGTTTCACGTAACCGCCCGGCGCAGCTGGCCCACCGGTGAGGGCGGGACTGACGGGAACCGGTCGACGACGGCTGAGCCCCGCTTCCATCCGCAAGACGAAGGACCCAAAGCTGTTGGCGGCCGTCCCGCCCAAGACCTCCTTCCGCTCGTGGCGCGGCTCAATCTCGAGCTGGAACAACCCCGGGTTGACCGGCCGCAGTCCGGCCTGGTAAGGAGTCGGCAGATCCTCCCAACCCTTAAAGTAGTTGGCAGTCAAATCCCATCCGCCAATATTTCGGCTGTACCGAAAACCAGCCTGGGAGTTGCGGAGGCGATATGCCGGCCGCCGGGTCGGGAGAAAGGCTGGCGGACTGCCAAACCCCGCCCCGGGGCCATTCGCGCCGGGCGCCGTAAGCGAGAACTCATCATTCCCGGTCGGGATTCTCCCCGGCGCAAAGTATGGAACCCAGAGCAGCTGCAAGGATCCGGCGCCGATGGGCAGATCGGCGCGCGCCATCCAGAGGGGGCGACGCGAATCGAGAAAATCCTCGAGGATAAACTCGCGGTAGTCGAGGGGGTTGATCACATCGAGCACGCGAAGCCCGTCGGCCTGTCCCCAGACGACCTGCTGCAGACCGAGCTTGAGGTCGACCCGCGCGATTCGTCCATCGAGGATGGCCTGGCGCGGATCGAGCCAGAGCCGGGTTGGATAGCCGAGTCGCCCGACCGGGTCGAAGTGGGCCCGCCCCTCAAGGGTCAGTGACCAGGTATCGTCGATCCGGTAGATGCCTTTGGCATCCAGATAGGTCCGCGACATTTGCGTCTGGCGCGGCGTACTGGTTCTCCAGCCGGTTCGGTTGCGTATCGTGAGCGA
>JBEAVZ010000157.1:0-2661 GCA_041160645.1 Acidobacteriota bacterium | reverse complement strand
GCAACTTTCGCACCTTCCTCTTCTCCGACCTGCTGCGCCGTTACCTGAAGTATTCCGGGTATGAGGTGCGGCACGTCATGAACATTACCGACGTCGATGACAAGATCATCCAGCGCTCGGTCGAGCAGGGGGTCACCCTGCGTGACTATACCGATCAGTATCTGACCCATTTCTTCCAGGACTTCGATGATCTGGGGGCGGAGCGTCCGGAGGAGGTTCTGCGGGCGACGGATCACATTCCGGAGATGGTTGAGCTGATCGGCCGACTCGCGGAGCGTGGGCACACCTACGAGGCGAATGGGTCGACCTATTTTCGCATTGCAACCTTTCCGCAGTATGGTCGTCTCTCCAAAGTCAATCTGGAGGGGAATGTGGCGGGAGCGAGCGAGCGCGTCGATGCCGACGAGTACACCAAGGATGACGCCCGCGACTTTGTCCTCTGGAAGGCGGCCAAGGAGGGGGAGCCACGCTGGGAGACGACGCTCGGCCATGGACGACCCGGCTGGCACATTGAATGCTCGGCGATGTCGATGAAGGCGTTGGGAGAGAGCTTCGATCTCCACCTTGGCGGGATCGACCTTGTCTTTCCGCACCACGAGAATGAGATTGCCCAGTCCGAGGGCGCGACCGGGGTCCCCTTCGTCCGCTATTGGGTCCACGCCGAGTTTCTGATGGTCAATGGTGAGAAGATGTCGAAGTCGAAGGGCAACTTCTACACCTATCGCGACCTGATCGAGAAGGGGTACCAGCCGCGGGCGATCCGCTATCTGCTGCTCTCGGCGCCGCATCACAAGCAGCTCAACTTCACTCTGGAGGGGTTGCAGGGGGCGGAGAGTACGATTGCCCGGCTGAACGATTTTCGGCGCCGGCTGACGGAGCTGACCCCGGCGGGCGCAGAGTCCGCGGCGGAGGTCGAGAGATTGGTTGCTGAATCACGCCGCCATTTTGAAGCGGCGATGGATGATGATCTCAATACGGCCGAGGCGCTCGCGGCGGTGCACGATTTTGTGCGTGAGACCAACTCGCTCCTCGCGCGGGGCGGGCTGAGCGAGGCTGACCAGAAACTTCTTTGTGAGACGGTCGAACGATTCGACCAGGTCTTCAATATCTTTGGTCCGGTCGAGACCGAGATGCTCGATTCAGAGATTCAGGCTCTCATCGATGAGCGCCAGGCGGCCCGGAAGGCCCGGAACTTCGCGCGATCGGATGAGATCCGTGATCTGCTGGTCGCCAAAGGGATCATTCTTGAAGATACCCGCGAGGGGGTGCGCTGGCGCCGGAAATGACCGGCGCCCAGCCGCCCAGCTCGCCAGCTCGACAACCATGACGACCATGAACTGTATCGTAACCTGCCAGTCCGTTCCCACCGAGATTCGCGGCAACCTCTTTGCCGACTAGTCGATCACTCCCCCTGTTCGTTCGGCCTTGGCCACCAACTTTTTTATCCTTTCCAGGGGAGAGTCAATATGTCATCAAATGCTGAGCTGAAGAGTGCCAGAACTCCGGTGATCAGAACTGCGCTGCCCGGACCGCGGAGCCAGGAGATCATCGCCCGAGATCACCAGTTTGTCTCACCGTCCTACACCAGATCCTATCCCTTCGTCATGCAGCGTGGCCTTGGGATGATGGTCGAGGATCCGGACGGCAATATCTTTCTCGACCTGATGGCCGGAGTGGCGGTCTGTGCTACCGGTCACGCCCATCCATCGATTGTCGAGGCGATCAGGCAGCAGGCAGAGCAGTTTCTGCACGTCTGTGCGGCCGACTTCTACTACCCGCAATTGCCAGAGCTGGCCAGCAAGCTGGTCGAGATCACCCCGGGCAGTTTCGAGAAGCGGGTGCACTTCGGCAACTCCGGCGCCGAGGCAATCGAGGGGGCGATCAAGGTCGCCTTTCACGCCACGGGCCGCCAGAAGCTGATCGGCTTCTATGGTTCATTCCACGGACGAACCCTCGGCGCCCTCTCGGTGACGGCGAGCAAGGCGAAGCAGCGGGCCGGATTTGGCCGACAGGCCCTCGATGTGACCCATGTCCCGTATGCGAACTGCTATCGTTGTCCCTACAATCTGAAGCCGGAGACCTGCGGCGCCTTCGAATCGAAAGGACCCCATTGTGCGCGGGTGATCGAAGAGGTCGTTCTGCGGACGACGGTGCCGCCGGAGGAGTGTGCGGCGATTCTCGTCGAACCCATTCAGGGTGAGGGGGGATACATCGTGCCGCCAGCCTCCTTCCTGCAGACGATTCGGGAGATCGCGAACCGTCACGGGATTCTGGTGATTGCCGATGAGGTCCAGTCGGGAATGGGCCGGACGGGGCGGATGTATGCCTCCGACCATTTTGGGTTTGTGCCGGATATCCTGGCGACGGCCAAGGGAATCGCCTCGGGGTTGCCGCTCAGTGCGACGGTCGCGCGGGCCGATCTGATGGACTGGAAGCCCGGGGCCCACGCCTCGACCTTCGGCGGCAATCCGGTCGCTATCGCCGCCGCCCTGGCGACGATCAAACTGCTCGAGACCACGCTGGTGGCCAATGCCGAGCGGATGGGCAACTATCTCCTGGAGGGGCTGCGGGAGCTGAGCCGGAAGCATCCGCAGATTGGTGATGTGCGGGGCCGCGGGCTGATGATTGGGATCGAGTTGATTCGCGATCGCGAGACCCGTG
>JBEAVZ010000123.1:0-3244 GCA_041160645.1 Acidobacteriota bacterium | reverse complement strand
CCCGGCGCGGAGCTGGTCTCGATCAAGATCTTCAGCCTCTTTGAGGGGCAGGCAGTCTGTGGTCAGGGCCAGACCCGGTGCCTTGCTGCTTTCGACTCAGATATCGCCCGTGGGCTCGAGTTTCTGGTCGACTATCGACGCAACATCAACCTGGCCGCGGTCAATCTTGGTCTTGCTGGTGGTCTGCGGAGTCCCGCCAATTGCGATAATGCAGGCAGCGCGATTGAAGCGGCGATCGATCTGCTGAGTGTCGCCGACATTCCGGTCATTGTTCCCTCTGGCAACAGCGCCCAACCAAACGCCCTTGCCACTCCGGCCTGCATCTCCAATGTGATCAGCGTTGGGTCGAGCAGCCCCCTCGATACGCTCTCGTCGTTCACCAACCGGGCCTTCTACCTCAACCTGCTTGCGCCGGGAGAGGGGATCAGGACGATCACCCCAGGTGGTGGTTTCATCCGGCTCGCCGGCACCTCGGTGGCCTCCGCCCAGGTCTCGGGCGCCTGGGCAGTGCTGCGCCAGAGAAGGACCGAGGCCCGCATTCCGGAAGTGCTGGCTGCGCTGACACGGACCGGGAAGGCGATTGTCGATCCGGTTACCAACCATACCTATCCGCGGATGCAACTCGACGCCGCCCTCAGTGCGCTCGACGGCCTCGTCAATCCATACCAGGAGCCGCTCAATCTCACTCTCATCCCCCTTTTAGATGGTTCATTGCAGCTTTTCTGGAAAGATCGACCGATTCCACGGACAGGATTTCAGGTCAGTCGCCGGATCATCGACCGTGAGGATTGGCGAGTTATTGGGACGACTGGTCCGCTCGAGACCAATTTCAAAGATTCCGAGATCGTGCCCAAGGCTATTCACGTCTATCGTGTGACGACGCTCTACGGCGCCGCGGAGTCTCTCCCCTCGCACACGGTCAGCCAGCTCGCCCAGGATCTCCTCCCCGGTCCAACGGACGTGACGGCGAATGTGCTGAGCTCGCGGCGGGTCTATCTGACCTGGAAGTTTGCGCAGACAGATTTTGATCAGGTAACGCTCTGGCGGGTCGATATAGCCACGCGGATGACCCGTTCATTCGATGTCACCCTGGCGAGGGGACGCTATACAGATACCAGTCCGGAGCCTGGTCAAACCTACGAATACTATCTGACCGCCCGCGTAGGCGGGGACATGACCCAAAGCTCCAATCGCGTCCGGGTGTCCACCCCCACCGTCGATATCGTCGTCACCACGCCGGATGGCCGGGATCTGCTCGATTTTGGCCTGGTCGCGCCGACAACCAATCCGCAGAGTCCGGCCATCACGCGGACATTTCGCATTCGGAATCAATCGCAGCTGGCGGTTGAACTAGTCCTGTTTATCGGGCCAGTAATAGAACAAAAGGGGCCGGAACTTGTTTATCACTTTAACAATTTTGCCTTTTCCGTGACCAATCCCCAGACTGGATCGACGGAGGCCGGAAAAGACCCGTACTTTCTGCTCCTGCCAGCCGATGAGGAGCGGGTCATCACCGTCGAGTTTATTCGGCAGATTCCGAAGCCGAGCAATATCCCGCTCGTCTCCCAGCCGGCTGAAGTCTTGCCGCCAGTGGCCATCAGCAGCTTCTATCTGGCGGTGAGTGGGATGGAGAAGGTCGATCGAAATGCGCTGCTTCTGACAGGTCGTGTTGAGACCCGGGCCAGACTGATCCATCCTGAAGACGTCAGCCGGCCGCCGGTTGCTGAGTTTCGGCGTGATGGCAATGGGGTTGAAGTCGGCTTTTCGCTCTACGATCCGAATCTCGATCTCAGTCTGGTCACCTATCAGTTTTATGACCAGATCGGGCGGGCGGTCGGCAAGCCAATCAGCCACTTTCCCGGGCCACAGCTCCGTTCCAGTCCAGTGCAGCCCGGGATGAGTCTGACGCTGCGACGACGATTTACGAACCTCGAGCGGTTCAGCGATCTGCGTTCGGTGCGGGTCACCATCTTCGATCTGGAAGGCTCGGACACGACGCTCTCGATCCCGGTGGCCGATCTCGGATCTTCGCAGCCGCGCTGAGCTGAGCCGGCGCGGTTGCTGACTGTGACAAGCAGAGGGGGGCCGTGATGGCCCCCCCCTTTTTTGGCTGGAGTTGTCGACCGGATTACTGGCTGGCTTCCTGACCGGAGAGGCCGTCGCTGGCTGGCGCGGTCATTCCAACCAATACGGTCACCCTCTCTGAGTCCTGCTCACCGCGTCACGAACCGATGCAGTAGAGGTGCTTCTCTCCGCGGAGAAAGAGCCGACCGCCGGCGATGGCGATCGAGGTGCGCACCGGCTCGTCGATGAGATTGGTCCCCAGCACTTCGTGCTTCGGCCCAGCCTTGATGACGAAGGTCTCGCCGTTGTCGCTCGTCAGCAGGATCTTGCCGTCGAAGGCGACGGGTGATGCGCCATAGAACTTGGTCGCCACCGGCACGCGTCCGCCCTCATAGACCACCTTGCCGGTCTTCGCTTCGAGGCAGGTCATGATCCCCGCGTCACTCATCAGGTAGACATAGTCGCCATAGAGGATTGGCGATGGAACATAGGCCGTGCCCTTGTTGTATTTCCAGACGACACGGTCGGTGCCGTCGAGATTGCCATCTCCACCCGGGCGAATGGCGACAATCGCTTTCGACGGAAAGCCGGAAGAGAAGATGACCAGGCCGTGGCCAACGAGGGGAGTGGCAATCGCGTGGCTCTTCAGTCCACTGGCGCGCCAGTATTCTTTACCGGTCGCTGGATTGTAGCTGATCAGCCATTCGTTGCCACTGGTGACCAGTTCGACCCGCTCCGGAGTCCGCACGATGACCGGCGTCGCCCAACTGCTCTGCACCGGGCGCTTGACCCGCCACACTTCGCGTCCCGTCTTCCGATCGAGCGCGACCATGAATGAATCGGTCCCGTCAAACTCCTGATCGGCGAGGATGATCAGCAGATTTTCGTGGATCACCGGCGAGGTTCCGACCCCCATCCCGATCGTTCCGATATTGCCGAGGGACTTTTTCCAGATCAGCCGTCCCTTGAAGTCGTAGCAGTAGACGCCTTCCGAGCCGAAGTAGGTGTAGACCAGTTTGCCATCGGTGACCGGTGAGGGCGCGGCGTAGTTGCCGCGCTTGTGGCGATAGTCGTAGACCTTGCCCTCGTAGGACGTCTGCTCCCAGACGATCTTGCCGCTGTCGCGGTCGAGGCAGAGGGTCTTGAAGGTGTGGAGCTTGTCGGTCCCGGTCCAGTCGGG
>JBEAVZ010000171.1:0-8263 GCA_041160645.1 Acidobacteriota bacterium | reverse complement strand
ACATCTTTATCAGCACGCAGGAGGCCGACTCCTTTGAGCGCCGGCTGATCGATGAGCGGGTCAAACGGGCGATTGAGGATGCGACCCTCAAGTACGCGGTCGCCGCGCCGGCCGACTTCACGGTCGAAGTGCCGGGCTTCAATCCCAACACCAACCGGCTGCGGCAGGGCGGTGGAAGCATGGGGCCGATGCGCGGGGGCAATCCCTCCGATGGACGGTAAGGTCGCGCCACGTTTCGACCTGCCGAACCCGGTATGCTGAAGAGGTCCATGCTGACCAGTCTTCGTTGACCAGTCTTCGTTGAGCAGCCCTTCTCCGGTCCTCAGACAGGGCCGGAGAAGGTTCCGTAAATGAATGGAAATGCATTACAGAGAATGCATGAGATGGAAACAGAAATGTCAAATTTGGAAAAAGCAGCGATAGGTATCATTGGCGGCAGCGGTCTCTACCAGGTCGAGGGGTTGACCGATGTCCACGAAGTGGCGATCGAGACGCCCTTTGGCAAGCCCTCGGACAATCTGATCCTCGGAACCCTCGAAGGGGTGCGGGTCGCCTTCCTGGCTCGTCACGGGCGTGGCCACCGCATCACGCCGTCGGAGCTGCCGTTTCGGGCCAACATCTACGCGATGAAGCTGCTCGGGGTCGAGCGGATCATCTCCGCCTCCGCCGTTGGTTCGCTCCAGGAGCAGTATGCCCCGACCGACATCGTCATTCCCGATCAGTTCTTCGATCGAACTTTCGGGAGGGTCTCGACCTTCTTTGGCGAGGGGCTTGTCGGCCATATCACCTTCGATCATCCCGTCTGCGGGGCGCTCGGTGAGCAGATGGCCCTTTCCGGCGAAGAGGTCGGCGTGAAGATCCATCGCGGGGGGACCTACCTCTGCATGGAGGGTCCGGCCTTCTCGACGCTGGCCGAGTCGAAGCTCTATCGCCACTGGGGAATGGATGTGATCGGGATGACCAATCTGCAGGAGGCGAAGCTGGCCCGCGAAGCAGAGATCTGTTACGCGACCATGGCCCTCGTCACCGATTACGACTGCTGGCATCCGGATCACAGCTCGGTGACCGTCGACATGATCCTCGAAGTTCTTCACCAGAACGCCATCAATGCCCAGCAGATTGTTCGCCACACCGTGAAGCGGTTGCGTGATCTGCCTCGTGAGTGCCGGTGCGGCAGCTCGCTGCGCAGCGCCATCCTCACCCAACGTGATCTGATTCCTGCCGCGACCAGGCAGAAGCTTGCCGCAATCATCGGCAAGTATGTCGGAGAGTAGCCATGACCAGTCAACTTCTTTGTCGGTTCTCCCAGACCCGGCCGGGCTTACCGGCTCTGTCCACTCTGTTCAGCCTGGCCGCGCTGCTGCTGATGCTGTTCGTGACCACCGTCGCGGCCGTCAGTCCGCAGGGGCCCGGACGGGGGCCAATCTCCGCCCCGCGTGATCCTGAGTTGGAGAAACAGTCATACCGCAATCTCGAGGTGGCCAAGTTCTACTATCAGAAACGCAAGCCGGAGAAGAACGACAAGGCCGGGTGGGAGCGGATCAACAAGGCGGTCGAGAGTCGCCTTCTGGAGATCATCGACACCAACCCCACCTTTGCCCGGATGGATGAGGTGATCTTTTGGCTCGGTGAAGTCTACCACCGCGCCGGTGACATCGAGGGCGCCCGCGATCAATGGTCGAAGGTTGTCAAGGACTTTCCGGACAGCGATTTCAAGGCGAAAGCCCAGAAGCGGCTTGACGAGGTCAAGCCATCCAAATCCTGACCATCAGATGTTGAAATCCTGATTAGCAGGATCGTCCAGTCTCAGAGAAGGGAAGAGTTCATACCAATGTCAGCAGCAAACCCACTTCTGGTGGTCGGTTCAGTCGCCTTCGACTCGATCCGCACGCCCTTTGGAGTCCGTGAGCGCAGCCTCGGCGGCGCCGCGCTCCATTTTTCCGTCTCCGCGTCCTTCTTCACCGATGTCAGTGTCGTCGCCGTGATCGGCGACGACTTCACGGACGAAGATCACCAGGTCTTTCGCGAGCGCGGCATCAATACCGACAATCTGCAGCGGATTCCCGGCGGCAAGACTTTCCGGTGGACAGGCGAGTATGGTTACGATCTGAATACGGCCCATACCCTCGACACCCAGCTGAATGTCTTTGCCGAGTTCAATCCGCAGTTGTCGGAAACGGCCAAGCAGTCGCCCTACCTCTTTCTCGCCAACATCCAGCCCGGTCTGCAGCGCCTGGTGCGCGAGCAGGTCAACGCCCGTTTCGTGGCCATGGATACGATGAACTTCTGGATCGAAGGGGCGCGCGAGGAGTTGCTGCAGACGATTGGAGTCGTCGACGCACTGCTGATCAACGACGCCGAGGCCCGTGAGCTTGCCCAGGAGTCGAACCTCATCCGCGCCGCGCGCAAGATCCTGACGATGGGACCGCAGATGGTCGTCGTCAAGCGTGGTGAGTATGGCGCCTCATTCTTTACCCGCGATGGATTCTTTGCGACACCGGCCTTCCCGCTCGAGAGCGTCTTCGATCCGACCGGCGCCGGCGACAGTTTTGCCGGCGGTTTCATGGGCTACATTGCCCGTTCCGGGAGCACGGGAAAGATCGATGACCATACGCTTCGTCGCGCGGTCATCTACGGCTCGGTCATGGCCTCCTACAACGTCGAGGAGTTCAGTTGCGACCGGTTGCGCCGCCTCCAGACTGAGGAGATCCAGGACCGCTTCCGCCAGTTCAAGGAGTTTACCCACTTCGAGGTCTGATGATCACCTTTCATAAGTTTGAGGCGCTGGGGAACGATTTCCTCATCGTTCGTGAGGAAGAGCTGGCCAGTCTGCCGACTCCCCGCGAGCCCTCACTGGCCAGGCTCTGCGACCGCCATTTTGGCGTCGGCGCCGATGGCGTCGAGGTGCTGCTTGCCGGGCCGCCCCCGGCGGGGGCCGATTTTGCCATCCGCCTCCACAATGCCGATGGCGGAGAGACGCCGATCTCCGGCAACGGGACCCGCTGTGTCGCCGCCTGGCTCTATCTGGTGGCCAGTTGGGATCGCCCTTCCGTGCGGATCGCCACCGGGGCGGGGATCAGGGAGCTTACCCCGGTCGCTCTGCCCGGTCCGGAGCCGGCCGCCGGGCGGATGGTCTTCCGCGCGGCGATGGGCACTCCACGCCTCCATTCGACGGAGATACCGGTCATCCTTCCGGCGCCCCTCGACCGGGTGATCGACCAGCCGCTGACCATCGATGGCGCAACCTATCGGTTCACCGCCACCTCGATGGGCAATCCCCACTGCAGCATCATCGTCGATGACTTCGAGTCGCTTGACTGGCGTCGTCTCGGGGCGCGGATCGAGGTCGATCCGCGCTTTCCGGAGCGAACCAATGTCGAGTTTATCCGGGTTCTCGACCGGGAGACGATCGAGGTCAGATTCTGGGAGCGCGGCTGCGGCGAGACCCTCGCCTCCGGCACCGGCTCCTGCGGCGCCGCCCTGGCCGCCATTCTCAACCAACGGACCGGCCGCTCCGTCAAGGTCCGGACCGTCGCCGGAGAGCTGCTGGTCGAATGGCTCGATGACGGTTCGGTCTGGCAGACGGGCGAGGCCCGCGCCGTCTGCCGTGGTCAATGGCTGGACGAGCGCCCCTGAACCCCTGAACGGCCGGACGACTGACGGACGGGCCAGAGAGGAGCCATCACGATGCAAGATTCAGACCGGTTTACCCCCCTCGCGGCCTTTCCCTCGGCGGCTGAAGCCGGCATGGCCCGAGAGCTGCTCGAGAACAACGGCATCGACGCCGTGCTCCAGGGCGCCAATTTTGGCGGCCTCGAACCGGTCCGCCTCCCCGGCGCCTTCTCTGAGGTTCGCCTGCTCGTTCCGGAGAGCCAGTTTGAAGAGGCCCGGCAGATCTACCTGGCCTTCTTCGAGCAGGCCTTTTTCGAGGCGCCTGCCGCGCAGGATCTGCCAATGGAGGGCGGTGACGATGACTGAGCCGCTCGCCGCTCCGGGCGGCGCCATCGTCGTCCTCACGACCATCCCGACCGAGGATGAGGCCCGCCGCCTCGCTCGCCATCTCGTCGAGTCACGACAGGCCGCCTGTGTCCAGATCCTCCCCCCACAGACCTCGATCTACCGCTGGCAGGGGACCGTCGAGGAGTCGACCGAGCGACTCATGATCATCAAAACGACCGCGTCGCTCTACCCGCCGCTCGAGAGAGCCATCCGCGATCTCCACCCGTATGAGGTTCCGGAGATCCTCGCCCTCCCCGTTCTGGCCGGCGCTCCCGACTACCTTGACTGGCTGCGGGGGGAGGTTGAGGCCCCGCCGGGTTAAAAAAGATTGGCTGAGACCAACTCTTTTCTAGACATCCAGCCATTAAACTGATAAAAGACTGATGTGACCCCCCTGTCATAGCTGTGCATGCCCCTAAGCCTATCGGCTGGTTTGGTTTCTTATCGTCCCCGAGAGAACACTCAGACTGGAATGCCACGACATATCGATTGGTATCGTGTCAACTCAGATTTTGACACTGGGCCAAAAACGCTCTGTCCGTCGCATTCTGGGATGAATCCGGTCCTGCGGATGAGACCACCGCCGAGGCGTGATTATGGGAAAACAGGAGAGAATCATGGTTATGCGTGTTTTGGTGATTGAAGATGAGCAGAAGATGGCTGATCTCATCAAGCGCGGTCTTGAAGAAGAGGGAATGAAGATCCAGGTGGCCTATGACGGAGAGAGCGGGCTGGCGGCAGCGAAGAGCGCCGACTTCGAGCTGATCGTTCTCGACCTCGGGCTCCCGGGTCGCAATGGTCTGGAGATTGCCCATGAAATGCGCGCGGCGGGGCTCAAGACGCCGATCCTGATTCTGACGGCCCAAGACAGCACCGAGATGAAAGTGAAGGGGCTCGACATTGGCGCGGACGACTATCTGACCAAACCCTTTGCCTTTGCCGAACTTCTCGCGCGTCTGCGGGCACTGCACCGCCGCCACCACGCTGATGATACGAAACAGATTCAGATCGGCGATCTGACTCTCAATCTCATCAATCGGCGCGCGACGCGTGCCGGCGTCGAAGTTCAGTTGACCGGGAAAGAGTTCGAGCTGCTCAAGTGCCTCATGTCCCACCCCAATGAGACCCTGACCCGCGATATTTTGTCAGAAAAGGTCTGGGATGGAAACTTTGATCAGTTGACCAACGTCATTGATGTTTACATCAATTATCTTCGAAATAAGATTGATCGAAACTTTGAACCGAAGCTGATAGAGACCGTTCGCGGTCGGCGGGGCGATGGCGAGACGAATCGTCTGCGGGGATACAAGTTTGTCACCCCCCAGAGCGAATCACGTCTGATTGTCGAGAGCAAGGCCTCCTGATCTGACGGCATTGAGGCTTCGTTCGCCCCGACGATGTTCTCATTAAGATTCAAGCTGACCTTCTACTACCTGGCGATACTGGCCCTTATCCTGATTGGGGTCGGGATCGCCAGTAGCATCTACCTCACCCGGACTCTCCTCGCGACGATCGATACCTCACTCTATGAGCAGGTCGACCGGATCGATCACTACCTGGCCGTGGCCGCCGGACTCCGGTCGGCCGAGCGGGCCGACCGGCACGGATACCTGGTCGACCTCACGCCGCAGTTGACCCAGATCATCGATTCCCAGTGGCGGGTTGCCGACGAGGTGCTTGGTGACCCCAAGTATGATGTACCGGTCGATCCGGCCTCCCTCCAGAATCTGGCCATCGGCGAGACCGTCTTTACCACGGTGAGCAATGATCACCGTCAGTTGATCAGACTGGCGACCAGGCGGGTGCTGACCGAAAAGCGGGATGACCACTTCTTCATTCGCTCGGGACAGTCGCTCGAGACGCTCGACGTCGCCCGCGATCGTCTCTTTGTCCTCATGGCCATGGCCATCCCGATCGCCCTCTTCCTTGGCGGCATTGGGGGGCTGGTGATTGCCAACCAGGCCCTCTACCAGGTCGACCGGATCAGGCAGACAGCGGAACAGATTAATGCCGGTGATTTGACCGAGCGCGTCCCCCTGCCGGCGCGGATGGATGAGATCGGCCGCCTCGCGGCAACCTTCAACCAGATGATCGCCCGCCTCCAGGCGGCCTTTGACCGCCAGAAGCAGTTCACCTCCGATGCCTCACACGAGATGCGGACGCCATTGGCCGTTATGCGCGGGGATATCGAGATCACTCTCCGCCGGGAGCGGACAGTTGAGGAGTATCAGCGGGTGCTTGGATCAACGCTCGAGGAGATCGTCCGCCTCTCGCGACTGGTTGAGGATCTGCTCCTGCTCACCCGCGCTGATATTGGAAAGTTTGAACTGCAGTGCCATCCGGTCAGCCTGAGCCGGCTCGGTCGCGATCTGATCGACTATATCGCGCCGCTCGCCCGCCAGCAGGGGCAGGAACTCCTCCTCAGACTGCCGAAGGATGACGAACTGATCGTCAATGCCGATGAGAACCGGCTGCGTCAGCTGCTGCTCAACCTGATCGACAATGCCATCAAGTATACTGACTCGGGCGGAGTGATCGAGCTTTCGCTCAGTGCCGAGGATGGGCAGGTGGTCATCCGAGTTCGTGACAACGGACGCGGCATCTCCTCCGAGGATCTTCCGCGCATCTTCGATCGCTTCTTCCGCCGGTCGAAGCTGACCAGCGAGACCAGCGTCGCCGGGTCCGGCCTTGGACTCTCGATCTCCAAATGGATTGTCGAATCACACGGCGGCAGAATCGATGTGCAGAGCTCTCCCGGCGAGGGAACCGAGTTTATCGTGACGATTCCCTGACTCCTCCTGAAATCCGCTCCGGAAAGGGCCTAGACGAGCACCCGCAGGACAACCCCGATCTGCTGGGTCGTCTCCTGGCTCCGAATCTTCTCCAGCGCCGCCTGGACCTGCTGTTCGCGCACCCGGTGGGTGACGAGAATGATCGTCGCGCTCCCATCGGCAGCGACGCCCTTCTGGGTGATGCTGTGCAGGCTGACCTCGTGGTCTCCAAAGGCCGTCCCCAGTCGACCAATCACTCCCGGAATGTCGCGTGTCTGGAGCCGGATGTAGTAGGCGTTCTCGGTCTCCTCGATCGGGAGGATCGAACAGGCCGGCCCCTCGATGCGGGTCCTGAAGTAGCGGGAAAAGTCGGGAATCTCGAGCGCGCTCGTCAGGTTGAAGAGATCGCCGACGACGGCGCTCGCCGTGGGCATCCGTCCGGCCCCCGGGCCAAAGAGCATGATCTCTCCGACGGCGCTGCCATTGATGAAGATGGCGTTGTTGACCCCGTCGACTCCGGCGAGGGGATGGCTGGCGGGGAGGAGCATGGGATGGACCCGCACGTCGACCTGTTCCGGGCCCCCGCCGGCCGCCCGTTTGACCGGTTGAGCGAGGCCGATCATCTTGATCCGGTAGCCAAATTCAGCCGCCAGTTTGATATCGAGATCGGTGATCCCACTGATCCCCTGCCGATAGATCTGCCGGACCTCCACCGGGGCGTGAAAGGCGAGCGAGGCGAGGATGGCGATCTTGTAGGAGACGTCGTTCCCCTCGATGTCATCGGTCGGATCGGACTCGGCATAGCCGGCCGCCTGTGCCGCGGCGAGCGCCGTTGCGAAGGGGATCTGTTCGCGCTCCATCCGCGAGAGGATGTAGTTGGTCGTGCCATTGACGATGCCGGCGACCCGTGTAATCCGATTGGCCAGCAGCCCGTGCTGGAGGGTGGAGATGAGCGGAATGCCGCCAGCCACCGCGGCCTCGAAGAGGATCACGACCCCGTGCTCCGCGGCCAGTTGGAAGAGTTCCGGGCCATGGGTGGCAATGAGCGCCTTGTTCGCGGTAATGATATGCTTGCCGGCCCGGATCGCGGCGGTGACCAGCTCGCGCGCCGGTGACAACCCTCCGGCCACCTCGATGATGACCTCGATCTCCGGATCGCTGACCAGCGACAGCGGATCGGTCGTCAATTCATATCCGGAGAGATCGATCTCACGCGGCCGGTGGAGATCACGGACGACAATGCGCCGAATCTCAAATCGTTGATCTCCCTCGAGCAGCTGCACCACCCCGGTGCCAACCGTCCCCAAACCCATTATTCCAATCTTCATTCTTCTCGTCTTTTCCTCTGGTGATCAGATTCTGATCTGGTCGATTTTCACAAAAATCTTAGAGTATCCCGCGCCATCGCCGGAAGCAAATCTTCCCGGCCGGTCGGGTGATCGTTCCGGACCGTTTTGGCCGCCCGGACAGGGCGACGAGGTGCTTGCTCGGGA